>JBDUAX010000018.1:0-22472 GCA_040004455.1 Gemmatimonadaceae bacterium | reverse complement strand
GGCAGACCGTCACGGCAAACCGCGTCGACAAATCGCGAACCGGGGGCTCCGCACAGTGGATGCCCCATTGACGGATTCCAGCGCCTCGTATACCTTCGGGTAAGACTCTTATTAAAGCGTCTTACCAAAAACTCTTATCAGAGCGGCGATGGAACGACTGACGGTACTGAAAGGCACGCTCGACGTGCTTGTGCTGAAGACGCTGGCCTGGGGGCCTATGCACGGCTTCGAAATCACCACCTGGCTTGAGGAAAACGCTCGCCACGGCCTCGATCTTGAAGATGCGGCGCTTTATCAGGCGCTTCGCCGCATGGAAGAGCGCGGTTATGTGGAAGCAGAAATGGGCGTCACCGAAAACAATCGGAAGGCGCGCTACTACCAGCTGACTGCCAAAGGCCGCGCGCATTTGAAATCGGAAACCAGCAACTGGATGCGCTACGCAGAAATGGTGAGTTCGATCTTGACACGCCCCGTACCAGCTGGCCGCAAAGCATAATGCGAAAACTGCGCATGCTGCGCCCCGGTGTTCGTCGCCTCTTTGGACTCGACATCGTACAAAAAAACGTAGTTGCAGCAGAACTGGAAGATGAGCTGCAAATGCATATCGAATTGCGCACGGAACAGTTGATGCAAAAGGGGCTTTCACGCGAAGCTGCGCTCGCACAAGCGCGCGCTCTCTACGGAAACATTCAAACCGCCACTGACGATATTCACCGGCATGCACGCCGCAGAGAACACATTATGAACCGACGCAATGCCATTGATTCCCTGACGCAGGACATCCGGTACGCATTTCGAACGCTGGGCCGTCAAAAAACCTGGACCGCCATTGCGATACTCACCCTATCGGTTGGTATAGGCGCAAACACTGCAGTGTTCAGCGTTGTCAACGATTTGTTGCTGAACCCGCTGCGTTATCCGCACGGCGACGAACTGGTTCTGATAACACGCGTCAATGAAAAATCGGGTTTCTCCACGAGTCCGACAGTGAAACATCTCGACGCCTGGAAATCCGCACGGTCAATTCAAGCAATTGAAGGGACTTCCGGAGACGACATGGTCCTGGCTCTCGGAAGCGAGCCAAGCACCGTTCACAGCGTTCGCATCTCACCAACGTTTGCATCGTTTGCCGGTGCGCGGATTCTCAAGGGTCGCACGTTTCAACGTGACGAAACCGTTAAGGGCGCGCCTTCCGTAGCGATGATCAGCGAACACCTTTGGAAAAATCGCTTTGGAAGCGCGCCGGATGTCATCGGCCGCTTGATAAACCTTGATGCGACGAACTACACGATTATCGGCGTAATGGGCGATGGCGTACGCACTTCCGCCTTTGCAAGTGATGAATCTGACGTTTGGCTTCCATTTAACGGAGACGTTGGTTTCCTGAATGGTCCAGCTATCGGTCGCCTCGGCAGCGGAATGACAATCGCCACTGCGACGCAAGAACTACAAACCCTTGCCAATCAGATTGACCATGACAACGGCGTCATTGGCGGAACTGCTTTCAACATTGCAATTCGTAACCCCGGATCAACGGGACAGACTCGCCAATCGGTCTTGATGTTAGCCGGCGCCGTTTGCTTGTTGCTGCTCATCGCGTGCGCCAATGTCGCGCATCTGCTACTGGCGCGGGGAGCCGCGCGCGAACGTGAGATGGCGATACGCGCAGCACTTGGTGCGGGCCGCGGTCGCATTGTTCGACAACTACTCACAGAGAGTCTGATTTTAGCAACGGCCGGATGTGCGGGCGGTCTTGTTATTGGCATGATGGCGCTTCGGGCGATTGTGACACTGCGACCACCCACCATGCCGGAGCTTGCTCTCGCGCACGTCGACGCACGAGTGCTCGTCGTGACGGTAGTACTGTCGCTCGTTACCGGCATTGTTTTTGGTCTTGTTGCCGGCTTTCAAGGTCAAGGCAAACGTCGCTTCTCCATACTTCGCTCATCTATCGCGAGTACTGGCGACCAGCAACGCAATCGGCTGCGATCGCTGCTGGTCGTGACCGAAAGCGCGCTGTCGGTCGTGCTGCTCATTGGCGCCGCTTTGCTCATTCGTTCAGTGATCAAAATCGGTCAGATCGATCCTGGCTTCAACGCAGCGGGCGCTTACGCGATGCCCGTGAACTTGAACGCATCTCGTTACAGTGATGTTGCCAACCGCAACTCGTACGCGACACAGTTGCTCGCCGAAGCAAAGCGAATGCCAGATGTGGTTGATGCCACAATCGCTTCGGGCATTCCTACACGATCAGGCGTTATCATCGGACAATGGATTGCCGAGGGCGTTCCGGAAATGCGGGCTGAAAACAGCAAGAATTTTACGGGGATGAACACCATTCGCCCGGAATATTTTCAGATAATGGGCATGCACTTGTTTGCCGGAAAGACGTTCGACGAAACATCCGCAGCACAACGCGAAGTGATTATAGGAAAGGCATTGGCCCATCAGTTGTGGGGCAACGAAAACGCTGTCGGGCGGCGCTTTCGCAACAAAAACTCGACGAACAAGGCAGACGCGCCAATCGATTGGAATGTCGTTGTCGGTGTCGCTGCCGATGCAAGCACGCTGGGATTGATGCACAACGAAACAATGCCTTCGATTTACTTCCCCGCCGGCAATCGAACAGACAAAATGATCACCCTGATTGTGCGAATGAAGGCCGGTGCTGTTCCCAACGCCAATTTGCGCCGCATTTCGTTGGCATTGGACGGAACCATGCCGCCTCCAAACGTGCTGCGCCTCGCCGACTTGTTGGCAATCTCTGTTGCACCACAGCGATTCATCATGGTGCTGCTCACACTCTTTGCTTCGCTTGCAGTGATGCTTTCCGCAATCGGTTTGTACGGAGTCATCACGTACATGGTCAGTCAAAGCACTCGCGAAATCGGCGTTCGTATTGCGCTCGGCGCCGGCCGTAGCGACGTTGTGCGAATGGTCATGCGCCAAGGTGTGGTGTTGTCGGGAATCGGGCTCGCCATTGGATTGGTCGCATCCATTTGGGGAACGCGTTTGCTGGAGGCATCGCTATACGGTGTTACCGCGAGCGACCCTGTGTCATACGCAGCTGGCGCAGTCGTCCTGTTCGGACTTGCCATAGTGGCCTGCATTTCCCCAACTCGCCGCGCATTGCGAATTGATCCAATGGTTGCGATGCGCGCCGACTGACGCCAATTGCCGCGCCTGTGAAAGCGTTCAAACAGTTTGTCAGGACTTTCCCGGCGCACGCGGCGAGTAGTCCATGCTGCGCAGATCACTCGCCAGCTTTTCCAGCATTGAAGTCAATTCTTTGGGAATGCCATCGCGCGAAGATGCTCTCGGACCAGAAACTGTGCGTGAGGAATATTGAGAACCCGCGGTCATATCCCGCAATTGCAACGACCACCGCACACTGTCGCCATCGGCTTTCAGGTTGGTGGCCGAAATTACCACGAACAGGTCCGTGTGCAACATAACGCTGATTGAATCGTAGGTTTTGGTTTTTTGCTGCGCCGCGTTGAACGAATCTACGGGAACTATCAAGTACCGAGGCTGAGTTCGCAGCGTTGCCAATATGGTGTCGCGCAGTGCGTTCGCGGTGATCATGACTTCCGGCGTCTTTGGCAACCCGGAGAACAAACCCACAGCAATGCGACGTGGCGCGCCAAGATTCTGACGCCGCGCGAGAAACGCCTCCGCCGTGACGGACGACGCGATGTTCGGAATGTTTACGTTCCCGCCGAAATTGGTTGGGAAATTTGCGCCGCGCGAAACGCGACGAAGTGAATCGGCAACGCGCCTGGCCTCAGCGATATCAGCATTGCGTTTGGCTGCCGAGTCGATTGCCGCTTGACGAATGCTGTTCTGAACGGAGTCCTTTAATTTGGCGAACAGCCGCGATTCCATGGCGGCTAACGCGGTTGCACTACGCACGCTGTCCTGCGCAAAACGCTTGCGCAAGGCCGATGCGCTGTCACGCATTGCATGCGCAACGACTGTACTGTCCGCCGTGTATTGTGCGCGCTTGGCCGAATCGGCGCGCGCCACCAACGCCGCTTTGATCGCGACCGAATCGACCACGGGCGCAACTGGAACAGCCGGAACCATATCCGCGTTCGACCGGCCGAGCTGACTCCACGCAGTCGCCGCGATTGCCAGCACAACGGCCGCTGCTGCGTACACACTGCCGCGCTTGTACCACGGGTGCAACGCCGAACGCGCTCCCGTTGAATGCGTTCCCGACGCGAGATCCAGTGTGCGTAAAACTTCCAGCACAGCATCCGCAGAATTCGGCCGGTGTGATGGCTCCTTCTCCAAGCAGCGACTGATAAGCGCCGCGAGAATTGGCGGTACGTCAGGACGCACCTGCGCAATTGGATCGGGAGTTTTCGTTAGTTGCGCAGCGATTGTCGCGGCGGGTGATGCACCACGAAAAGGCGCGTGCCCGCACAACAATTCATATCCAAGCAACCCTACTGCATAAATATCCACGCGGTGATCGGCCGAACCGTCGCCGGCAATTTGCTCAGGCGCCATGTACGCGGGCGTGCCAATCACCAGTCCCGTCGTAGTGATGTTTCCCGAGTGTGACCCGTCGTGCGCACCACCAGCGGAATCATTGGTGCGCGCCGTTGTTAACGCTTTTGCCACACCGAAATCTGTGACGACAGCGTGTCGCTCCTTCATCAACAGGTTTGCTGGCTTGATGTCGCGATGCACCACCCCTTCGCGATGTGCGTACTGCAGCGCATCGCAAACATCAATCAAAATTGCGACAACTTCCGACGGACGCATTTGCTTACCACCTGCAATTGTTGCCTTGAGCGACAACCCATCAATGAACGGCATCGTGTAGTACAACAACCCGTCTTCCTCACCGGCGGCGAGCAACGGCACAATGTGCGGATGCTGCAAACGTGCCGCGAACCCAATTTCACGACGAAATCGATCACGATTGACATCCGCCGAAATTTCCGGCGGAAGAATTTTCAATACAATGCGACGCCCCAACGAAACATCCTCCGCCAAAAACACTCGGCTCATGCCACCACCCAGCAACTCCTGCTGGATGTTGTAACGGCCACTGAATATTTGTCGGAGGCGACTCTCGAGGTCGCCGGAAGATGCGGAATTCATACGCTAATTATGACACCACGATGCCTCCTACGGTTGCGTCTTATCCCACATTTACCTTCGGCGCGCCTCAGCTTTGAGCGCTGGATTCTGCCATCCCGCATCAGTTGGGACGACCATCGATCCTGGCGGGACGACTACGTCAATTTTGTCGAGCAACGCACCATCAAGCGTGATGTCCGGTGCATCAAGCTGTGATTCCAGTTGTTCCATTGTGCGTGGACCAATGATTGCCGACGTCACAGCCGGATGTTGCAACACAAATGCGATGGCCATGTGCACAAGCGAAATGCCCGCTTCTTCTGCGAGTACTGCGAGTTGTTCGACGACTTCCAACCGTCGTTGATTTTCGATATTCGACAAATCGAATCGTTCGGGTCTGCGCGCGGCTCGGTGCGAATCAACAGTCGTAACGCCCTTCCGCCAATTTCCACTTAACCACCCTCCGTTGAGCGGGCTCCAGGTCAACACTCCAATTCCGTACTTCAAACACGCCGCAAGCACATCGCCTTCAATACCGCGTGACATGATTGAATATGGCGGCTGTTCCGTAACAAGGCGTGCGAGCCGGCGATCACGCGCAATCCACTGGGCTTCAACAATTTCTACCGCCGGAAATGTCGACGATCCCGCATAACGAATTTTCCCTTGAGTAATGAGATCATCCAACGCGCGCAGCGTTTCTTCAATGTCCGTATTTGGGTCGAATCGGTGCATCTGATACAAGTCAATCCAATCGGTCTTGAGTCGTTTAAGTGACGACTCCACTTCACTCACGATCCATCGACGCGAATTGCCGCGCATGTTGACGTCAGCACCCATGCTGGCGTGCGCCTTGGTTGCGAGTACGACTTTGTCGCGCCGGCCGACGAGTGCTTTGCCAACAATCTCTTCGCTCTCACCGTCGGCATACACGTCGGCCGTGTCTACAAAATTGATCCCGCTGTCGAGTGCGTGATGAATAATGCGAATGCTTTCCTCGTGATCTTTGTTGCCCCACGCCCCAAACATCATGGTGCCGAGGCACAGTGGACTGACCTTGACGCCGGTGCGGCCGAGGAAGCGATGATTCATGAGCGAAACTCCGTAGTGCTGCGTATTCCGACAGATCGCACGTGGAGCAATTGATCCACTGTGATCGCAGATGACAACGGCATGTCAGCTTGCTGGCGCGCTTGATAATTCTGTTGCATCGTTATTTATCACAGCTTCCCTCTTGCCCGTGTGCGCCACATGACTGCGAACAACGACGATCCGCGCGATGTTTCTCGTCGCAATTTTCTCTCGATGGCAGGCAAAGCCGGCCTTGCGTTGTCAGTGATGGACCCGGCCCTCGCTCAGGCGCAGCGCGTGCTTGGTTCACCCAGCGCGCACGCGCCCGACAGTCTGGCAAATGGAATTCTAAATGAGGATGTTGCGAATACGCTGAGCAGTGCGCGAACGATGCGCGCTCCCGTATCGCCATCGCTCTTCTCCGGTCTCAAATGGCGTGATCTTGGCCCACTGCGCGGCGGGCGCGTCGCGTCGGCCTCCGGCGTGCCTGGTCGACCAAACGAGTTCTACTTCGGTTCGGTCAACGGTGGTGTGTGGAAGTCCATCGACGCGGGCCGAGTGTGGGTGCCGGTTTTTGATAGCCAACCGGTTGCAAGCATCGGTGCGATTGCGGTCGCGCACTCGGCCCCCAACACGGTGTACGTTGGCAGCGGAGAGTCGTCATTGCGCGATTCGATGGGCTTTGGAAATGGTATGTACAAGTCCACCGACGCGGGAAAAACGTGGACGCATTTGGGGCTGGAGAACACTCAACACATTGGAAAGATCGCAATTGATCCGAAAAACGCCGACATTGTTTTTGTAGCGGCCATCGGCCAGTTGTATGCGCCCAATGCAGATCGCGGAGTGTTCAAAACGATCAACGGCGGTAAAACGTGGACCAAAGTGCTCTTTCACAGCAATGATGTCGGTGCTGTTGAAGTTGTCATCGATCCAAACAATTCCAATGTGGTGTATGCGGGTCTCTGGAACACGCGTCGCCCGCCCTGGTTTACGTACGCGCCAACGAACGGCCCCGGCGGTGGAATTTTCAAAAGCACGGATGGCGGTAGCACGTGGAAACAACTGACAAAGGGTTTGCCGCAGGAAGGCATTGGCCGCACGGGCATTGCCGTAGCGCCAACGAATTCAAATCGCGTGTACGCCGTTGTCGATTGTTTGGTTCCCGATGCAGCTGCACCAAAATCTGCTAACGCAAACGCGACTGCGCCTGGGCAAGGCGGATTTTTTCGTTCGGATGACGCCGGCGTAACGTGGACAAAACTTTCTGGTGATCAAGCGTTGTGGGGTCGCGGTTGGTATTTCGAAAAGGTCACCATCGATCCAAAAAACGCGGACATTGTGTACGTGCCGAACGTTGCAGTGAATCGATCGAAAGATGGTGGGAAAACGTGGGTCGCATTGCGTGGCTCCCCCGGCGGCGATGATTACCATCAAGCGTGGGTGTCACCCGACGATTCCAACACGATGATTGTCGCGAGCGATCAGGGCGCGGTGATCACGCGCAATGCCACCGTCGATGACGTGAAAGAAGTAACGTGGAGTTCCTGGCTCAATCAACCGACGGCGCAGATGTACCACATCTCTGTCGACTATCGCTTTCCGTATTGGGTCACGGGCGCGCAGCAGGACAGCGGCGCCGTTGCGGTTTGCTCACGCGGAAAATTTGCGACCATGACCATGCGCGATTGGGAACCGGTTGGTGCCGGCGGAGAAAGCGGTTACACCGCGGGCGATCCGTTGCATCCGGGTGTGATTTACGGGGGCACCGGCAGCCGTCACGACTTGACCATCAATGCGCCGATTTCCGGAACTGCAACACCGCACGGGCCCGAGACTTTGCGCGCCGATTGGACGCAACCACTCGTGTTATCCAAAGCCGATCCACGCGCGTTGTACTACGGCGCCCAATACGTTTTCAAATCGACCGATAGCGCAACAACCTGGACGCAAATCAGCCCTGATCTCACTCGCGCAGACGTTGTCACGCCACCTACGCTCGACGCCACAGCGGCAGCGCAAGTCGATCGCAATGGCAAACGCGGAGTGGTTTACACAATTGCTCCATCACCATTGCTTGTTCCCATGGTTTGGGTAGGAACTGATGATGGGCTCATTCACATCACCGTAAACGATGGTCGCAGTTGGCAGAACGTGACACCATCGGCAGTTGCTCCGTGGAGTCGCATCACAATGCTCGAAGCGTCGCACTTTGATTTCAACACGGCGTACGCTTCGGTCGATCGGCATCAGTTGCAGGACTTCGAACCGTACATCTATCGCACGCGCGACACCGGTAAAACGTGGCAACGCATTACGACGGGTTTGCCAGCGGGCGTGTACGTGCACACGGTCAAGGAAGATCCAAGCCGCGCGGGACTGTTGTTTGCCGGTACCGAGCGCGGTGCGTTTGTGTCATTCAACGATGGCGACGCGTGGCAACCACTGCAGTTGAACTTGCCCGTCACTTCTGTGCGTGATTTCGAAATCTACGGCGACGATCTCATTGTTGGCACGCATGGGCGCGGCATTTGGGTTATCGACAGCATGAATGTGTTGCGACAGTTGGATGATTCCATCACCTCGGCGAACGTGCACCTGTTCAAGCCGTCCGACGCAACATATGCCACGCAGGGTGGCGATAACGGCACACCAACACAGAAGGATGAAGCAATGTTGCCGAACGCTGACAACGGTGTGTACATCGACTATTACCTCGCGAGTGATGCCGCGGGCCCCGTAACGGTTCAAATACTCGACGGCGCGAATGTGTTGCACACGTTCTCAACCGATCCCGCACAGGACAGTGGGGGCGCAGGGGGACGCGGTGGTCGTGGCGGTCGTGGCGGTGGTCGTGGTGGCGGCGGTGGCGGCGGTGGCGGCGGTGGCGGTGGCGGTGGCGTCGCAGTGGACGGAATTCCAAATACATCGGCACTGTGGCGTGTTCCGGCCGAACCCATGTCGTCACGCGCCGGCATGCATCGCGTTGTGTGGAATCCTGTTGCCGGCGGTGGCGGACGTGGTCGTGGTGACGGCGGTGCTCCGCTCACTGGGCAGTTTACCGCGAAACTGATCGTCAATGGACAATCGTTCACGCAGCCGCTCACAGTAAAACCAGATCCACGCATCACACGACGATAGAACCGAACGGGGAAAGCCGATTGTAACGAACGCAAAGGGGAAGTCGATTCGGCAATGTGATCACGTCGTGACTGTGCGAGCCCACTCGCCCTTCCCTACTTCCTGGAGAACAACATGCGCTACCTCATTCTCATTTACATGAACGAGCAGCAATTCCTGTCGCGCACTCCTGAATCGCAGTCATCGATGACGTCCGAGTATCGCACCTACATGGACGAAATGGGCGCGGCGGGCATTTTGCGCGCAGGCGACCAGCTGCAGCCGTCTTTTACCGCCACAACGATCAGAGTTCGCGACGGAAAAACACTGAATACTGATGGACCATTTGCCGAAACAAAGGAACAGTTGGGTGGATATTTCATCATCGAAACAGACAGTATCGACGACGCAATTTCGTGGGGCGGGAAATGCCCTGGAGCGCGTCACGGCTCCATCGAGGTTCGCCCACTCGTTGTGCAGCCCATGGCGGGCAAAGCCGCCGACGTTACCGCCACTGCGGCTGCCTCGCGATGATGAACGCAGTCGACAACGCGCTTGCTGCCTTCTACAGTGGTGAGCGCGTTGCCGTACTGGCGACGCTAATCAAATCGGCGCGCGGAGACTTTGACGCGGCCGAAGACGCATTGGCTGATGCAATTGCACGTGCGGTGGTACGCTGGCCGAAAGATGGTGTGCCCGAGCGTCCCGGCGCGTGGATGCTTACCGTTGCACGCAGATTGTTGATTGATGAAGCACGAGTCGATGCACGACGCAACGCTTCCAATTCGTTTGCGGTATGGGGCACATCAACCGAATTGGTTGACGAAAATGCAGAGTTCGAACAATCGATTGAAAAAGACGCTGCAGTTGTTGACGATCCGCTGGATGTAGTTCACGACGAACGTTTGGCACTGCTGTACACCTGCTGTCACCCGTCACTTTCAACAAACGCGCAGCTAACGCTCGCACTCCGAACAATTGGCGGATTGTCGGTCAGGGAAATTTCGCGCGCGTTGCTGGAACCCGAAGCGACAACTGCACAACGCCTCGTGCGCACGAAGCAGAAAATTCGCGAGGCGCGTGTCCCGTTCACAATTCCGAGCGGCACGGCACTTCACGAACGGAACGACGTCGTTCGCGAAACTCTGTATCTCGTATTCAACGAGGGTTACACCCCGAGTGAGGCGGGCGCACTGCGCGCTGACGTTGCGGGAGAAGCCATTCGCCTTGCGCGTTTGTTAACGGTGCTGACTCCCGGTGACCCCGAATCACTCGGCCTGCTGGCGCTGATGTTGCTGCATCATGCGCGTCGTTCGGCGCGCATTGGTGATGATGGTGCAATTATCTCACTCGAAGAGCAGGATCGCACACGGTGGGATCGCGATGCGATTCAGGAAGGGGAGCGCTTGCTCGACCGCGCAATCGCGTTACAGAAGTCCGGGCCGTATCAATTGCAAGCCGCCATTGCCGCGCTGCACGCGACGGCCAGGACCGCGACGGAAACTGATTGGAGTCAAATTGCGGGACTCTACGGAGCGTTGCGTTTTTACATGCCGACTCCGGTAGTTGAACTCAACGCAGCCGTGGCCCTGGCCATGGTGTTAGGCCCCGAATGGGGGCTCGCACAACTCGACACACTCGCCACTGAGCGCGGAATGGCCGATTATCACCTGCTGCCTGCCGCGCGCGCCGACCTGTTGCGACGCGCCCAGCGGTTCGATGAAGCGTTGGTTGCCTACAATGACGCGATTCGACTAACCGAAAGCAGCGCAGAACATCGATATCTCGAACGCCGGGTAAGTGAAGTCACCGCGCGAATGCAATTGCGATAATAAGAACCACGAAATACAGCGTTTTCCGCAGGCCGACGCCGATTTCGGCCGGATGGGGGGGGGTGGAAGTGCCAAGAGGTGGAACTTTCGTTACTTTATATCGTAAAGTACTTGGTTCGCCGCAGCACCCTCCAGAGACGCCACCCCGCCCCGATGCGCCACAAGCGATTTTATCCCGTTGCCCAACGTGACCTGCTCGAAATCTTTCTCGCCGGAGAATTTGTTTCCGAACGTTCAAGCGGAAGTCACGTCAGTGCCATCACTGAAAAGCTGCAGACGCTGTATTGGCACGGAATGCACCGCGCCTTAGTCTCGCAATCGCGTTGCGAGAATTTTGAAGACGCCCAATCAGAAGCCCGAACTCCGGGCAATTTCGCACGAAGTTCGGGCCTGCCTGCTCTCTGACAGATCGGTTAGAAAACTACCACACCCCAGGGACGCGTTTGCGCGGAAACGGGCAAGTGCGTCGTTGCCACGGTTTCCGACAACGTGCCGTCACCCGCAACAGTCAGCGTGTGCAGAATGTTTCCGTTTGCAACGGTGAAATCTGGATTCGTGTGCTGGGACAACACATACAAATTCTTCCCCGTTGGATCGAGCATTAACTGATAGTCCTCGCTCGTTGGAACAACGTGGCCCATCGGATCCGTGTACGTAACGCCCCCCTCCTGCAACACCAGATGCTGTGATTCAACAGGCGCGAGCGGATTGGAATTGTTGTAACGCGAAATTGAGTTGTCCGCGGTATTGGTTGTGTAGAGAACGCTTCCCGTCGCATTGGATATGATCCAGCAAATTGCCTTTCCGGTATTCGCAACGCTTGTCTTGAACGTCAATGCGCCGGTGCCGTCGTACGTGTATACACCCAACTTGTCCTGAGCAACGAAGCCGGCATACAAAACATTCTGTGTCGGGTGAACTGCGAGTCCAAGTACGACATGCGTCATCGGCTCGACTGGTCCGGGAATATCAAGCGGCGTGCCGGGAGCCGGGGCCAACGCTCCTGCCGGACTCACTGTGAACGAACGCAAAGCACCCTGATGCGATGGAGTGCCCGGGGCCATGAAGTCTGCGCCAAACAACAACGTTTTCGATGGCGAAAGCAACACAAGTTGCGGAGAAGCACCGGCAATTGTATTTACGGTTGAACCGACAATCGGCGTCAGCGCAC
The DNA here is from genome assembly GCA_040004455.1 of Gemmatimonadaceae bacterium. Lineage (GTDB taxonomy): Bacteria > Gemmatimonadota > Gemmatimonadetes > Gemmatimonadales > Gemmatimonadaceae > Gemmatimonas. Next base: position 10,184 of record JBDUAX010000018.1, on the reverse strand, counting down.
CAGTCGATGCAATGGTAAATGCCGTGTAGTTCGGCAACTGCGAAGTAATCTGCGCCGGATCATTCGACTTGTTCAGCACGAACAGCTTGTCTCCCGAAACGGCAACGCTTGCTGGATTTATTCCTCCTGATGCAAACGGTGAGCCGGGAACTGGTGTAAGCGCGCCACTCGAAGAAATCGTCATGACGGCGATGGTGTTGCTCCCCGGATTCACGGCAAACATTCGGTGATGATCGGCACTCACCGCAATCGGCGTATCGATGTCATCGGGCCCGAGTGCTTGCGTCGGATTAGCAGTGCCGGTACCGCCGGTCAGAAACGGACTTCCACTCATGGCACTAAGCGAGCCGTCACCCGCGCGCCGATATGCGAGTACGGAATTCTGTCCCGCAGTCGGGGAGTTGCTCAACACATACACGACGTTGGTCGCCGTGCCGTTATCACCGGTGTTACCGCTGTTGTCGTCGTGACAACCTGATGCCAACCCTGCCGACACTCCGATTGCGCCCAAAATAGAAACGCGCGCGCAAAAACCGCGCCACGTCGCACGATTTAATTCCTTCATCTGTAATTCTCCAGTGGTGAGTACGCTGATAAAGCGCATAGAACTCACGACATCGAATAGTTCCACATCGGTTGAGTTTTTTCATACAACAGATGGCAATCCCTTTGACGAGCTAATGCAGCGCCGGCCGACGTTCTCTGGCCTTCACCGGCCGTCTTCAGCAGGCCAGGCCGCATTCGCGACATAGCCCGCTCGCGCAGCAGATCCGATATTTGCTGCTGGCGTCGAATAGAAACCATTTCTTAGGTCGCTCAGTGCGAGAAGTGCATGCAATGTACCTCAATCAGCGAACCCACGGCCGCTTCACCGCGTACACCGGCACCGCAGTAATGCCATCCCGTTGAATCGATATAAGTTTGCGCTTGAGGAGCCGAGCGAGGGCGTCCTGCACCGCGCGTTTTGAAAGCCCCGTGCCGATGGCAATGTCTACTAAACTCAACTGAATCGACGCAACTCCTGCCCCTCGCGTCTGTATCCACAGAAACAGAAACACCAGGAGCGCCGAAGGCGCGCGGTCGTGCCCCACCAAATCGGGCATGAGCGTTTCGAGCACGTAAGCGTCGAGTTCGACCGTTTTCACTATAAAACCTCTATGGCAGTTATTGCCATAGTAATGCCTACCGCCCTTGCATCGCAACGATGTCAGTGGAATTTGTAGTGGTCCGCGTCACGCACACATTGCACTGCACTCTTTCAGGAATTCACATGATAAAGGCCATGAAGTTCGTCAGCGTTCCTGTTTCCGACCAGGACAAAGCGCTCGAGTTCTATACGAAAATACTCGGCTTTCGTGTTGTGACTGATCAACCGTTTAACGACAAGCAACGCTGGATCGAACTCGGCGTTGGAACCTCGGCCACAGGCATCACGTTGTTCACGCCCGACGCGCATCGTGATCGCATTGGCACATTCACCGGCATTTCATTCGTGAGTGATGACGTAATGGCAACATGGAAGGAACTTGTTGCGAAGGGCGTGGAATTTGTGAAGCCGCCAGTGAAAGAAGGATGGGGCACGAGCTCCGTTTTCAAGGACCAGGACGGGAATCAATTCGTGTTGAGCTCGACGTGAGCCCGTTTCACATGTTTTCCAGCCTTCTGGGTAACCCAACCGGATTACCCGTATGCGCTGCAGCCGCTTTGCCAACCTCGCCGTCGCCACGTTCTTTACGATAGTCGCGGTCGGTTGCTCCGCTTCGTCCGACCCGACGAGCGACCCCAAACCGACAGTGCCAACGGTGCCAACCCCCGTGGCGACAGTTGCAACTGTTACGGTCTCACCTTCCAACGCAACCATTGTTGCGCCGCAAAGCACCACGCTTTCAGCAACCGCGAAGGACGCAGCGGGCAATACGCTTTCCTCGGCCATCACGTGGACATCGTCGTCATCGCCTGTCGCAACCGTGAATTCGTCGGGAGTCGTGACAGGCGTGAGCGCGGGCACCGCAACAATTACGGCAAGTAGCGGAGGCGTTAGCGGTACCGCGTTGATCACGGTCAACGTTGTTGAATCGATGCTGATTGGTCCGGCCGGAGGCACGTTCACCACGTCGAACGGCGCAGCGTCACTCACGTTTCCCGAGGGAGCACTCACCACGCCAACGCAAATTTCAGTTACTCCGGTGCAGAATCCGGTCACAAGCGGATTGCTGTACCACGGACCCGCATTTGAGCTTGGTCCAACGGGAACCCAGTTCGCAAAACCTGTTTCACTGAAAATTAAATACGACGCATCGTTACCATCCGGCACCGACGCGGCGCACATCTTGATGTACACACTCAATGGCGGAAAATGGGAATACGTGCATCCGAGCTTTGCCGATACCATTTCGCACACTACCAACGCATCGATCAGCCACTTCAGCTATTACAATGGGTGCATGTTTCCCTGCTACGACCTGACCGCAGTCGCCAAATCGCACATACTTGCCAGTTACATCATGGATGCCGGCACGGTGATGCACTTGCGCGGCTCACTTTATGAGCACTTATACACAGGCCCCGCATTCGTCACGGTCGAAGGCTTGCCATCCGGCGTGACCGCCGCTGCCTCAGGCGATCTGACACACGACAATGCAACTTTGTTTTTGGACTTCACCGCGTCTGCATCGATGCCTGGTGGGCTGTACCAAATTGTCATTCGCACCAAGGCTCCAGGTCTCGCTGATGACGTTGTAAACGAAACGCTGCAGGTCATTGGTCAGTCATTCACTTTTACGGCATCACCGATTGCAGTTACCGTAGCGCAAGGCGGCTCGGCAACCACCACGCTCAATGTCAATCGTGTCGGATCATTCAGCGGCGCGTTGGCGTTGACAGCAGAAAATCTTCCCGCGGGCGTGACAGCAACGTTTTCTCAAGCGCCAATCACCGGCACATCTTCCACGCTCACATTGCGCGCGACGCCAAACGCAACGCTTGGCGCCGCAGCACCCATCATTCGCGCAAAGACCGCCACATACCCCGACGCAATTATTGCCCTTAGCCTGTTCATTACGCCGACTAATGTAGCCGGCTTTAGTGTTGTCGGTTCTCCCGCGTTCATTCACACGCAGTCGACCGCCACCGCAACCACCGGCATACGCGCATCACGTACCGGCGTCTTTTCGGGCGCAATTGCTTACACAGTTTCCGGTTTACCAGCGGGCATGACGGCTTCGGTGTCGCCAACCGGCGTGACAGACAGCGTCTCACTGAGCGTGACCACGGCCGCACTCGCTGTCGGCGAGTATCCAATCACGGTATCAGCAACATCCGGAAGCATCACGCACGATGTCGTTGTAACAGTCAGTGTTGCGCCACAAGGACAACTCGCGATGCATCTCGACTACTCAACGTGCGCTGGTGCGCGACCGGTTTGGATAGCGTTCCAAGACGGCACCGCAGCGTTCACGCGAGTGAGTGGCGTCGGAGACTCTTACGATTTCACTTTGACCGCACAAAAAGGAGCGGTTGCAGTAGTGACGCCGAATGGTGGCGGCTACACGACAACAGTTTCATACGGCACGCAGGCTGAATTCTCCAATTTTGCAGCCACAATTTCCTGCCCCTTCGTTCCGGCCGGAAAAACCATCTACGCATCGGTCGCGAATGCGAGCGGCGACGTGCAAATAGGAGTCGGCAGTGGCTTTGGAATATTCGACCATTTCCTGGTGACCGGTTCAGTTCCAGTTACGAACGTTGCCAATGGGCCGCAAGATGCGAGCGCGTTCATGCAGACGCTTGCGGCACCGAAAATGATTCTGCGGCGCGATCAGGACATTGCCAACGGCAGCTCACTGGCGCTGTTTGATTTTGCAAGCGCCGAGGCTTTCACACCCGCGTCCGCACATGTTTCCGTAAGCAATGCCAATGCAATTCACATGGCGTACTTCACGCGCGGCACGGGCTGCCCACTCAGCACCATTTACAACGCGACATCGTTGTTCTCACCGCCCAACACAATCTACGGGGTACCGAGCAGCCTGCAGCGTGCGGGAGACATGCACGCCATGTACGCGGTTTCCGGCTCAGCCTCGTCCTACACAGCAGTCATCAACATCTTTCACACCATGAGTGACCAGTCCGCAATTTTTGGCGCTCCACTTTCAGCGAATGCAGTGAGCTCGGCTGCAGGCACACCGTACCAGCAGCTGCGCGCAACTACCAACCTGAGTAACGATTACCAATCGTTGACGCTCAACTACGGCGACGGCGGCAATTCATTTGCAGTCGTAATGTCTGCAGCCTTTGCGGGCAGCAGCTCCGTCACCATGACCGCGCCCAACTTCGCTAACACGGGTGGATATCAAACGACGTGGGCACCAACTGGTTCCGTGCACTACACATTGTCTGCCAGCTCCCACAACTTCGTGACAAAGATACCGAGCCTTGCTTGCGCCGACGGCGCGACCGTCAAGAGCGCGACGGTTACTGGCAATAATTAGTCTGTCATTTGGTGGCCGGTATCATTGCCGAATACTCGGCCACTTTTACAGGCTTTCCCCACGCGCCGTACAACGCAACCAATCGCCTGGTGTTGATCACGGTACGCGAATTCTTTTCCCCCAGGCTCGCAACAAACAAACGTTGCGCGTGCAACATCAGTTGTTCGGCGCGTTCGTACTGCTTGAGCAGCATGAAATGTTCACCCAGCGTGCCTTCCGAATTCGCGATTAGCCAGCTGCCCGGTGTGAGATATTTTTGACGCAACGCCAGACTCTCCGTTAGCGCAACTTCAGCGCCTGGTGCGTCACCGAGCTTGTCCAGCGACCTTCCCAATGTTTGCAGAGCGGCCGCGACAGACGGATGACTTTCCGGCAACGTTTTTCCTCGTAACGCGAGTATTTCGCGAGCCAGTGCGGCCGCCTCGGCGTAACGCTTTTGATCGAAAATAAATCCTGAATAGTTATACAACGTGAGTGCATAATCCGGGTGATCCGCACCCAGCAATTGCTTTCGTAAGGTCAATGTCTCCAGGTACGCGCTGTCGGCAGCAGCGACCTTTCCTTGAAAGTCCAGCGAACCCGCAAGCGCGTTTAGTGCGGCCGCGATACGCGCATCGGCTTGCGGATTATTTCGGCGCAACGTAGCAAGAGAAACGCGATGCAATGACTCCGCGACAGCCAACCTGCCCTGCTCTCCCTCGGCCACACCAATGTCGTTGATCGACAGTGCGACGAGATCGCTGTTTTCGCCTAACACACGTCGTTGAATGGCCAACGCTTGCTTGTGATATTCTTCAGCTTGAGGCGCGTGATTCTGATTGTGAGACAATGAACCCAGGTTACTCAATAGCGATGCATACAGTGAATCGCTTGTTTCTCCGCGTTGCTGTTGCAGCGTCAGCGCGCGATGAAATTGCTGGTCCGCGCTGTCCAATGCCCCACGCGACATGTAGAGCTGTCCCAGACTGCTAATTGCTGCAACTGATTGCCTGCTCTGTGCCCCAGAGTATTCCTCGCGCAAGGCAAGTGCGCGCTTGAGGTGCAGTTCGGCCTCGTCGTAGCGGCCAAGGCCCTGATAGCTCTGACCAATGACGGTTTCGAGTTCGGCTCGCACGTCCGGCTGCGACGCCAGTTCACGGTCAATGCGCTTGGCCGCAGCATCGAGCACCTCCGAAACCTGCGCGTCACGCCTACCCGTTTCCGGATGCACCGACGCAAGCAGTTGCCGCATGAATTCACTTACCTGCTGCGCTTTGTACTGCTCCGCTCGCGCTTTACGCGCCTGAATTGCAGTTGCAACTGTTCCGCCAATTAACGCGACAACCACCAATGCAGAAACGCTCACCATCGCGGCGTTTCTCTGCACGAACTTTCGCGCCCGATAGGCAATGCGACCTTTCTGCGCGTGTACCGGCAGGCCATCCAGATAGCGATGCACATCGGCATCCAGCGCGTCAACCGATGCATAGCGTTCGCTGATGTCTGGTTGCAAGGCGGTTGCAATCACGTTGTCCAATTCCCCTTGCAAGCGATGGCGCAGTCGCGCCGCCGTCTTCTCACTACGTTCGCGCGCGGTGGCGTCGTCAACGACGCTGCTCGCCAGTGGTGCTGGAGATTCAAGCACCGCGCGTTCGATGTCGACGAGTGCGTGACTGGTGACAACATGCGGTCGGCGGCCGGCAAGCAACTCGAACAACACAACACCGAGTGAATACACATCGGAAGCCGTGCTCAGTGATGCGCCGCGAATCTGCTCGGGCGACGCGTATTCAGGAGTGAACGCGCGCGCACCACCACGCGTGAGCGGCTGCAACGCTTCACTTTCGGCCGCAACCAACGTCGCAATGCCAAAATCGAGAAGCTTTACAACGCCGCTCTCTGTGACAAGAATGTTGCCGGGCTTCAAGTCACGATGAATAATCAGGTTGCGATGCGCGTTTTGTACTGCGGCGCAAACCTGGCGAAAGAGCGTCAATCGTGCGTTGATGCCAAGCGAACGCTTGTTGCACCACGTGGTAATTAGTTCGCCGTCAACAAACTCCATGACGAGGTACGGTCGCCCGTTGTCCGTAACGCCGCCGTCAAGCATTGTCGCGATATTCGGATGCTCCAACGACGCCAGTATCTGCCGCTCGCGCCTGAAACGCGCGAGTGTGATTGCTGAACTCACCTCCTGTTGCACCACTTTAATTGCAACGCGCTTTTCATATTCGTTGTCGGCGCGCGTGGCTTCGAATACTGCGCCCATTCCCCCCAGTCCAACTAATCGCACCAGCGTGTACGGACCGAGACGTTTTCCGACGAGCGATTGTGCATCGCCCGCGCCTCCTCTGAAAATTGATGCAATTGGTGATTCAAAGGTCGCGAATTCGGCGTCTGGGCGGGACAGCAGCACTTCAATTTGGTGGCGCAGCCCCGCGTCTTCGCCAGTGAGGCTATTCAATACATGCGTGCGTTCATTCTCCGAGAGATCAATCAATTCATCAAACAACTCCCGCACTCGGCGCAACTTCTCCGTTGCGTCCATCAGCTTTCGTCAGCGACGCTGTTTCCCAATTCGGTTGCCAGCCACCGGCGCGCAAATTGCCAATCGCGTTTTACTGTTGCCGGCGATATCGCGAGTGTTTCGGCAACTTCGTCAACGGTCAATCCTCCGAAAAATCGAAGTTCAACTACTTGTGCGCAACGTGAGTCGGCAGCGGCGAGGCGAGTGAGTGCATCGTCGAGCACCAGCATGTCGACATCGACGTTGGGCTGGCTTACCAGTTGTTCGTCGAGTGTTACGCGTAGTGAGCCGCTCCGTTTGGTTGCATTGCGTGCGTTCGCGTGATCAACGAGTACGTGACGCATTGCGCGTGATGCGGCGCATATGAAGTGCGAGCGACTCTCAAATGCAATTGGTTTCCCGCCAACCAGTCGCAGGAATGCTTCATTTACCAGCGCGGTTGGTTGCAATGTGTGATCGGGGCGTTCGCCATACATGTGTCGCGCGGCAATCTCGCGCAATTCGGCGTAAATCAACGGCAGCAGTTCATTGAGCGCTGTTGTGCTGCCTCTCTGTGCGTCGGAAAGGAGTTGAGTGACGGCGTTTGACGGCTCGCGCGAGTTGTCGGTCAAGGTTCGCTGTCAGGGCGGGTTTGCGTGGTGTGGTGGCGCCGAGTAATGCGGTCACACATTAGCTAACCTGCGCGACGGCATCTATCCAGAGGAAATTTAATTACTCGCAAAACATTTTGATGTGATGCACAACAGTTCGGTAACGTGGTGACTGCGCGGGTTCGCAATGTTGGTATATGCCGAGTAGACAAACGTGGAAGGCCGAGGGTAGACTATGGGTATGGCGCTGCGCGTACCGTTGTACACTGTTCACGATCTTGAAAAATTCCCGGACGACGGGAAGAGATACGAGTTGCTCAACGGTGTGTTGTCCGTGACGCCGATTGCGGGTTCACCACATCAGGCCGTGGCAACGTATCTATCGTCGTTACTGGTCGTAGCGTTACGCATGCCTGGCTACGGACATGTTTACGCGCCTGGAGCCGTGGTGACGCTGCCTTTTACCTGGCTCGAGCCCGATATATTGGTCGTGCCATCACGATTCGCGATTGGTGCTCCGTGGGTTGAGATGACTGAACGTTGGTTGGCTGTCGAAGTGCTCAGCCGTTCTACTGAATCGCGTGATCGAACGGAAAAGCGCGATGCGTATTTTGAATTGGGTGTGCGCGAGGTGTGGCTGGTGGATCCGCGCAAGAAATGCGTTGAGGTTTCGCGGGAGCCTGGAAAATTCGAAATCGTACGCAACGTGCTTCAGCTCAATATTCCTGACGTGCCAATCACGGTCACAGTTAATTTGAACGACGTGTTTGCGGGGTTGCCGTAAAGATCACACTCGCGCCTGAATTGATTCGACGCAGAACGAATTGGTGACGCAGTTGCAATTGCGATGCACAATACTCGGTGATGCCGAGTAGACAAACGTGGAAGGTCGGAGGTAGACTATGGGTATGGCGCTGCACGTACCGTTGTACACTGTTGACGATCTTGAGAATTTCCCGGACGACGGGAATAGATACGAATTGCTCAACGGAGTGCTGTCTGTGACGCCGGCTCCGGGATCACCACATCAAGGTGTCTCCATGCTACTATCGTTAATGTTAGGGAATGCGTTGATGACCCCCGGGTTTGCAAATGTTTACGCGCCCGGCGTCATGATCAGGCCGCCAGATACGTCAATTGAGCCTGACATTTTGGTGGTGCCATCACGGTTCGCCATTGGTGCGCCGTGGGTTGAAATGACTGAACACTGGATAGCGGTTGAAGTGTTCAGCCGCTCTTCGCGCAAGCGTGATCGCGAAGTAAAGCGCGACGAATACTTCAGGTTGGGCGTGTGCGAAGTGTGGTTGGTCGATCCCCGCAAGAAATGTGTTGAGGTTTCTCGGCAACCTGGAAAATTCGAAGTCGTGCGTGATGTGCTGACGCTCAACATTCCCGAAGTACCAATCACGGTCACAATTAATTTGAACGACGTGTTTGCGGGATTGCCGTAACTTTCAAACGCTCAGACGTCCCCGACGTGCCGCGCGGCGCGTGCAACACCAGCGGAAGCATTCTCGCGAATTCGGAGAAATCATTGTCGGTCGTAAAAATTGCTGCATTCAAATGCATTGCTGCGGCGCAGATCAAAAAATCGGTATTCGAACCCTGCACGCCAACCTTCCGGCACGCATTGAAGCACTCGGCCGCCTCTTCATGAATCTCGTGGCCGAGCGGCGCGTCGGGAAACGACCGGAGAACGTCACGCAACTTTTCAAACTGCTGCACGGTCTTGATACCCGATAGCAATTCCTGTCGGACTGCTCCCAGCATGATCACGCGACCTTCGTGAATTAGTTCAGTGAGTTCGTGTGTCTCGGGCGCGGCAGTGCCCACAGTTCGCCGCAACGCGAGCGACCACACCGACGTGTCCACCAATACGTTCATTTGCGGCGGCGCTGCGTCTTGTATTCGTAGTCTGAAGCGACGTCGATTTTTCCGAACAATTCAACGACAGCGCTTTGCTCGCGATGTTGGATGTATTCGCGGAGGGCCTCGTTAACGGTGGCTTTCTTGGTTTTGTGTCCCCCGACCTGGAGCGCCTTCTCGAGCAGGTCGTCGTCGATTGCGAGGTTAGTTGCCATGTGTGGAAACCTACACATATTTCTGTGTAGAGCGCAATCCACCCCCGTTCATCAAGTCGGCCCCGCCCCTTTGAAAGGCGCTATCACCGATCTGCGCTGCCCTACAAGCGCGCCAATCCCTGGAAGTATTTAATCGTCTTCGCCAACCCTTCCCGCAACGCAATTTTCGGCTCCCATCCCAGCTGCGTGCGCGCCTTGGTGATATCCGGCTGACGCACCTTCGGGTCGTCCACCGGCAAATCGTGATACACAATTGGCGCTTTCGTGCCCGTCATTTCGACCACCATTTCCGCCAGCTGTTTCACCGTGAATTCCACCGGGTTGCCAATGTTCGTCGGTTCGGAATCGCCGTGCATGAACAGTTTGTAGATGCCGTCCACTTCGTCATCGACGTAGCAGAAGCTGCGTGTTTGTGAGCCGTCGCCGTAAATTGTGATGGGTTCGTTGCGCAGCGCTTGCGTGATGAAGTTTGAAACCACGCGTCCGTCGCGCGGGCGCATGCGTGGGCCGTACGTGT
>JBDUAX010000653.1:0-2029 GCA_040004455.1 Gemmatimonadaceae bacterium | reverse complement strand
GGCGGCGAAGTAACGATGAAGGGACATCGTGCGTCGTTGTTGATCAGTGGAGTAATCATGTTGCCGATGTTTGCAGCGGTTGGTGGCGCGAGTCAGCGCGCGCGCGAGGTTGAGCACTTGCATGCGCGCGAGGTTGAGCATCTGCGCGAGCGCACGACGTGGGATAGTGTGTTCACACCCGCACAAGCTGCGCGTGGTGAGTCCACGTATGCGAAAACGTGTTCGCGTTGTCACACGGCGTCGCTTGCCGGCGCCGATGAAGCGCCCGCACTGACAGGGGGAGCATTCATGAGCGGATGGAACGGACAAACGCTTGGTGAATTGCACTCGCGCATTATGGGGTCAATGCCGACTGATACGCCGGGCGTTTACAAACGGCAGGATGTCGCTGATGTCATTGCGTACGTGCTCAACTTCAATGCATTCCCTGCGGGTAAAACTGAGTTGCCAAGTGATGATGCGGGGTTGAAAGCGATTTCGTTCGTGACGTCAAAGCCATAGTTGCGTTAACGCTGAACAAATTCCATTCAAAGCGCCGCGACAGTGTACATCGGTGTTCTGTCGCTGGATTTTTTCGAGGTATGTCCGGTTATGAGAAGATTGTACGCGATCCCGTAATTGGGTGCGAGTCTCTTACTCTCAGGAGGGTGCAATGACTAATCCAGGTGGTGGTGGTTCGGCCGGAGGTTCCGGTGGTGGCGCTGCCGGCAGCGGAAGTTCGGTCGGGGGTCACGTGACGCCTGAGCCGCGCCCGGGCCAGGCCGGCGATCTTCACATGAAAGCGGCGCACGGCGATCCGCATGTCATGACAAAGGTGGATGCTGTAAAGGCCACGGTGACAAACGCAGTGAAAGAAAAAATGAAGGACTCGATTGCTGCGGCGCACGGCGCAGACAGCGGTGGCATCACGCACGCCGAGGGTGGCGGGTCAGATGGCGCATCAGGTGGCGGCGGCAGTAGTGGCGGTGGTGCCGCCGGTGGTGCCGGAGGTGGAGCCGCGGGTGGAGGTGGCAACGTACCGAAAGGTCCGACTGGACTTAAAGGATTGAATACCGAACAGCGCTAAGCGTTCAATACGGCGCGTGACGATTATGGGGAGGGTAGTTACTTCTTCGCGTTAATTGTTGATGCGAACGATGCGTTAGCACCTGAAACACCTCGTCCCGTACCACTCGCCAGATCGGCAAACGGTACGGGACGATTGTCACGCGAACACGTGCGCTAATGCACGCGCACTATGCCTTAATTACGCACGACGACGTCGCGCTGCCACTCCCAGCACGCTCAGTGCGCCCAACATCAGCAAGTACGTACTGGGCTCTGGACTCACAGTCACGGCGCGGCTTCCGTAAATGAAGTCGTCCAATCCCCAGAAATCGCTGGGCCCCGCGCCCGGCACCTGGTTGAACGTGACGGAATTGAATGCCGCGCTTGCCGGAGCAACAAAGCCGAACCACTGAATTCCGGCCGTGCCGTTGCACGTCGCACCGCCGTTTGAGTTCTTGAGGACGGCTGATGTCGCACCCCAGGTTGCAGTCGTTACGCCGCACACATTTTCAACGCCTGTAAAGTACCCACCAAAAAAATTGATCGCCGTTGCAAAATTCAGAGTCATCGTTCCGCTGAGGCCAGGGGTCGCCGCAAAGCGAAGGAACTTGCTGCCACCGGGAGTCGTGTTGTATCCAAACTGCACATCGTCACCCGAAATCACACCACCGGACGCGCTGAAAAACGTGTAGGTGGCGGTAACACCGCCTCCGAGATTCACAGTCAGCCCGGTTCCAACGCTTTCCAGATTATTCGTTGTGAAGGGTGTAGCACCCAGGGCAGCCAGCATGCTGTTGCGCGAGGCCGTGGTATTCGGCGTACCCGCGCCCGGAGCAACAATGCCTGTGGAAATGTCCACACCGTTAAATATCTGCGCCTGGACCACAAATGGTGTTATCAGGGCGAAAGCGCCAGCGGAAATCCAAGTACGAACGCGAGTTTTGATCATTGCTTCATCACGAGGGAGAACGTGGGATTGTGT
>JBDUAX010000256.1:0-6749 GCA_040004455.1 Gemmatimonadaceae bacterium | reverse complement strand
GCCGTCGATATTCAAAGTACCGTCGCACGAGCTGCGCGTTCCACTACCGATGGTCGTCAGTCAGACGCAAGTGTCACTAACGTCCCGGGATGTCGTGCCGCTCGTGTACTTGTTCGTACGCAATGCGCTGCAAGGTCGTTGCCATGTCGCTCGCGATGCCGAGTTCGGAGGCAGCCTTCTCGGCAGCACCGAGTTTGCGCGGATCTTTGCCGGTGATTTCGTACAGCAACACGCACGAGTTGAGGTACGCGCCGTAGATGCTGGGATGATAGGAATCGGGGCCCCACAAATTGACCTTTCCAGCTTCAACATTGGCCGGATTCGCCAGCGCAACCCCGGTGTGAATTGCGCGCATCCACGCATCGCCAGCGGGTGCGAGTCCGCGAAAGTGTCCGTTGTGTGTGAACTCCCCCTCGTATCCCATTTTCAAATCATTGGCCATCGCTTCAATTTTTTCGCCGAAGTACGGCCCCTTTTGCGGATAGGTGAGATCGGCGCGCGACCACGTTTCGTATAAATACACATCCGCCGATTTGTTCGCAGCGTGAATTGTTTGTTCAAGCAAGTCTGCGTACTTCGCAAATATTTCCGGTTTGCCGGTGCGCGTTTCGGGAACGGGTCCGGTGCTGAAGTCGTGCATCACGACGACATCCCATTTCGATTGATTGATAACGGGCAACGCGTTCACATAGTGAAACTCGAGTGACTTTCCGCTCATCAACTCACTGTGCACTTCGTAGTTCAATCCCACTTCTTCGGTAAGCTTCTTGAAGATTGCGGGAATGCCGCCATAGGGTCCTTGTGCGCCTTCAGAACGCGGATTACCGGCCCCGATGTTCGCGTTTTCGTCGGTTACTGTTGATGCGTTGTAGCTGCGCACGGGTTGAAACGCGCCGTGAAAAAAACTGTTGCCGACAAACAGAATGACAACAGGTTTTGTCTGCGCGAACGCTGAGTTGGCGAATGCAACCCACGACAGCGCCACGGCCACCGAAAGGCGTCGAAACAACTGTGAATCAGACATGCGCGCGCTCCACGGAAATATTGGCCAGAGTATTGCCGGATTCTGCTGCGTTGTCCGTCACTTGTCGAGTGCCTTCTGCAATGAGGCACGGTTCAGACACGACGCGCTTCCGGTTGCCGGTCGTGCTCGGTGCAGAACGCAACGTCTTCAGACGCCGTTATGACCAATAAATGACGTAGCTCGCTAACTCGTAGAGAGACTTCGCCACCGGATACACGTCGAGTTGGCGGCTCGCAATCGCACCAAAATTCAGTCGGTCTTTTTCACTCTGCTCTGGACGACGTCCGCCGCGCGTCCAGCCATGCAGCGCTTCCAGTTGCAAATGCACTGAATGAATAGCGGGATCGGCGGGCTCCTCGATCATCATCGCTTCAACTTCCTTGCGCGATGCCGCGAGCAACGCGTCGAATTCTTCGAATGATTTGAGAGATGACGGCATCGGTTGTCTGTCAGATTCTGGAAGCGCTCACTATCTGGCAGCGGAGCGAGATGACGAACGCTGCAACTGCGATGCGAAGTCGTGCACATCTTTCGCGATTATAAAAGTGTCAGACCCATAGTCGGCGGGAGACACCGTTGGAGATTGAGCAAACAATCGCACGACGTTGACATTGTGCACGTTGCGAAGCGTTGTCACGAGGTCACTGACTTCATTCGATAGCGTGGGCGGCATACTGGTAGATGGCATTTCGATTGCGAGGTGCGTCAGGGAAAGCGGTAGCACTGCGATGTTCGCCTTCACGTCACCAATCCAACCAACCAAATCGGCGTCGTCTGAAATTCGACGAGGGAGCACCTGCACAGTTTTCGTACAGGTTGCCTGAGTAGTGGCGAGAATCGAAAAACCTTCAAGCGGCCGCCATCCATTAACTACGGAATTCGCGCCGAGCGTGATGAGCAGAACTGACGCACGGGACGGTGGACCTGAAAACAGCCACTTCCATTTATCGAGTGCTGTCGAAGGGATGTCAGAATGCAAATTGAGCCTGGTGTGAACACGGGCCATGAAATCATCAAACGAGATGCGAAATCCCAGCGCATGCAACGCAATTGCCGCCGCCCACTTTGGCATTGACGACGCAATTGCGGGCAAAGGCGGAGAGCCCGGAACTCCATCAGGAATATCAGCATTTGACGCAACAGCTACCATGGCGCTCCACTCAACTATCGTGGCGACATTCAAATCAAAGCGCAACGCAAAAGTCGGCGGGACATCGGCCGCCGCGCAAAACAACTCGGCGAGTGTTGCTTGAAAAGTGACCGTGCGCGAAAACCCTAACCGATTGAAACGCTCGTTCCAGACGCTCCACGCTTGTTGCTGATACTTCGGCATGTCGAAAGTGAAATCAGCGACTGCCAGGTCGATCGCATCAAGGTTCTCGTGCATGACACGAGTCCACGATGCGATCGAATCGGGCTTCTCATCAATTGACAGATTTGGAAGCGACCAGTCCTTGAGCTTTGGAATTTCACCCGCGAGCATCACACGAACCTGCTCAAGATTTTGCGCAATCGTTCCAGAATCGGCCTCAACGAAATGAAACCCATGCGAGATGGCCGAGAGTCCGTTCAGCACGCGCACCCCTCGCGAACCAGTTTTGAGACACGCCCCAACTATCGCACCGCAACACAGCGCGTTCGAAATCAACGGCGCGCTTTCGCGAAGAAGTTTGCTGAAACGATTGACGTAGTCGAGTCGCTCATCAGCGGGGTCGATTTCCTTGTTGGTACGCCTGGATTCTTCTATCCACTGCAACGTGCGCTCAACTTCCGTCCACGCCGGCGACGTTTTTATCACTCGGCATTGATCGGCCAGTTGCAGGAAATTTACCTTGCCCGGTGCGCTGGCAGTCGGTGAAGTCATGGTGAGAGCTCGTCGAGTGCCAAACCGAAATCACGGATGAATTGCATTGATGCTGGCCAGCCGGCGTGCTCGCCAATGAGGTTCACGCGCTGTCGCGCAACCGGTGTGCGTGGTCGACCTGAAGAATAGAAATTCCATTGGTAGCGCCCTGGCTCTGCGAGATCTCGCTGCAACAGGTCAAATGGCATTGCGTCGAGTGCGTCGAGCACCGGTTGCGGAATACGTTTCTCATCGTTGACTTCGAGTTTCGCATTCCATCGCTTCAGTTGATCACGAAACGCTGCATCGCTGGCGAGCAGTTCGGCGATATCGCGCAAGCACTCGAAGAGAAATTGGTTGTCAGTTGGTGATACGCGTTCGAGATCAAGAGGAGCGGGGGGCGCCGGTGACGCGGCACTGTGTTGAGTGCTCGATGGCGCGGTCGCAAGAGCGGCCGACGTGAGCCGATCGCTCCCCATGCGATTGACGAGATAATGTCGCAACGCATGAGACGCGTGTGGCCGCATGTCGACCCAGTCTTCCGGCGTTGCCAACCACTGGCGCGACAGGCTGTAGAATGCATCGTTGGTCAGTCGGCGAAATTCCGGATCCTGTTCGAGCATGTTCGCGAGATCTTCATTGCTATTCAGCACGTGCTCAATTGCCAGCTGAATTCGCAGGTCGAATTGAAACGCACGCGACGTGCGCACCAACCCCGACCGAAGTTTCACATTGCCATCCGCACCACGCAGCGTGCCGATTTCCCTGCGCAGATCGATGGGGTGCATGCGCGATCGGTGCAGCAGTATGTATGAGAGCAGAGGATAATCGGCAGCATCGGCCGCAGCACTGCTTGAGGCAGCAGCGCTGCTGTTTGTCGTCTGAGCGTTCGGCGTTGGCAGTTCAACAATGCTTTTCACGTACGCGTGAAATTCACGTGGCCGAAATACGATATACAACTGCCTGCCGAAATACGTGTGCTCTGGCGGGAATGGTTCCGTTGCGACGCGATATCGAAAAGATTCGTAGTACGATCGATCGGTTATGAAAACAAAGAAGGCATTTTCCGCGACGAATTTCTTGAGATGATCGACCATGCCAATCATGCGTTTCGACAAGTCATCAACCTTATCGAGTTCGTCAACAACAAACACCGGCGCGAGGCCGGCCGCGCGCACTCGTTCAACCAACAATGGCAGTAGTCGATCAAGAGTCGCAACAGACAAATCGTACAGAAACGTGTATTGCCGCGATACGCTGCGCGCGCGTGAACGCGTGTTCGAATACTTCATTACTGCGGCCGATGCGATTGCTGTGAGTATTCCAGCAATGGTCGCCGTGTACGGATCGGCAGTGCTGGCGTTGAGTCCCGCGCCAACCAGCGCTCCGGTGAGAACAGAAAACAACGGTCCGTATACTTCCTTGCCCGGCGTCGATGCTGATGTTGAGCGCTCTGTTTTACTTTCGTCAGCGTCGAGTCGCTTCTCTTCCTGCGTGAACGTTCCGGAAATGCGACGATAGGCCTCGCACGCACCAGAGAGTGCAACCAATTCACGCAATCCAGCTTCGGCCGCACTGACCGGATCGCGAAATTGCTGCTTACGCCGCAGCGCTCCGGTGTTGAGGAAACCGGCGCGCGCCCAGAATTCGCGAAGGCGTGATGGTGCGGGACACTCGTAAAGTTCGACTTCGAGTTGTGCCGCTAATTCAACCGCGTTGTTCAACCACCGTTCGCCACGCAATTTATTCTGTCGAAAGCGCAGACCAACTTGTTCGGCAATGCGCTCGCGAAATGATCGCACCATTTCCTTGGCCAGTGCTCGGTGCAAACCCAATGTGATTTGCTTGAGCGCCGTTTGTACTTCAGAATCGCCTTCTTTGCCCGCGCGCCACTTCCCGGGCGGTTTAAAATTGGGGAGCAGATTCGGCCCATGCAGAGGGATGAACAGCGGCTGCAACGACGGCGTCTCTCCGTAAGACGCGCTCAACGCCTCCTGCAATGCGTAGGCAACCAGCACAGTTTTACCGGCACCACGATGTCCCGACACCAGAAACGAACGCCCGCTGATTTCATCACGACAATAGCGAACGAGATCATGCGCGAGCTGCCGCGACGCATCCGAAGCAATGAGCCGAGGGGCGCTATTGAACGATGCTTCCGTGAGGGGTTCAGGAGCTTCATAAATGGTGATTGGCATTGTTGGTGTCTCTAATGCCCGTCACGCGAAATCGAGCCGCAACAATTCATTTGCCGGCCGCCGAATCTGACTTCGCTTTGCCAGCACTGGAATCGTGCGCAGCGGGAGTCTGGCCCTGCGCGTTAGGCACCGCTGACACCACATCATGAGGAGCCAGCACTGCCAGCGCTACCACAAATGTGATCGCGATGATCAGATACATCAGAGAAGACGGAATTTGCCAGCCGCCGAGTCCTCCGCCAAATCCGCCCCAGTGTGAAGTCAATGTCAGGTTGCCTCTATTTGCCTCCCTCACCAGAAGAGAAAGGAAGATGATCGCGCCAAGCCCGAGTGACAGCAGCACAAATTTGCGCGTCGTTTCCCGGGTTTCTTCGACAGTCGGTTTTGAGTTTGTTGTTGCGCGCGCGTCGACCGCTGCAGAATCGGCGGCCGTTGGGGGCAATGACATTTGGCGAGCAGTTTCGAATCCCCTCTGTCGCGCCAAAGGATAGGCAATCGCCGTGCCGGCTGCGAAAAAAGCCAATGATGCCGCAACGAGTAGCGAGAAATTCGCGAGCGGGACCCAATCATCGCTCTTTACTATCAGCAAGATGATGAGGAGAACGCCAATAAGAATTCCTGCCAGTCCGTACCACCACGGATAAATCGCAGGCGGCTGCGCGCCGCCGACAGGACTATTCCCTACAACCTGCAGGACACTGAACAACGCAGCAAACACCGGCACGACATTCTCTCCGAAGATGGCCGCTGATGAAACGATTTTGGGGAGAGAATGTCAAGCGTGTGACGGCTAATCGCTCTTTGTCCCCGACGGCAACTGCGGCACGTCATTCTTGGCGGTCACGCGCAACAACCCGGTGTCCGCATACAACTCCAACTTCGCGCGCGTGTCGGAAATGTCGAGATTGCGCATGGTAAGTTGACCAATGCGATCGAGTGGCGTGAAGAATGCCTCGCCGCGTTCCATCGTGAGGCGCTCGGGCTTGTACGTGAGATTCGCACTCGACGTATCCATGATTGTGTAGTCATTTCCGCGACGCAGTTCGATGGTGACTTCACCTGTGATGGCGCGTGCCACCCAACGCTGCGCTGAATCACGCAACATGAGTGCCTGCGAATCGAGCCAGCGTCCCTGATACAACAAGCGGCCGAGCTTCTTTCCATTTGCGCGATACGTTTCAATGGTGTCTTCATTGTGAATGCCGGTTACCAAACGCTCGTACGCGATGTACAGCAGGGCGAGTCCCGGCGCTTCGTATATGCCGCGACTCTTCGCTTCAATAATGCGGTTTTCAATCTGATCGCTCATGCCGAGTCCATGTCGCCCGCCAATGGCGTTCGCATCCATGAACATTTCGAGTGAATTCGCATACGTCCTTCCATTAATCGCAACCGGAATACCTTCTTCAAAGCGAATGGAAATTGTTTCGCGCTTGATTTCCACGTCATCACGCCAGAACGCAACGCCCATGATTGGCTGCACGATATGCATGCCTTTGTTCAAGAACTCGAGATCCTTTGCTTCGTGCGTGGCGCCCAGAATATTTGAGTCGGTGGAGTATGCCTTTTCCACGCTCATCTTGTATTCAAAACCGGCCTTGATGAGATACTCCGCCATTTCCTTGCGGCCGCCCAATTCATCAATGAATTGCTGATCGAGCCACGGCTTGTACACGCGCAAGCC
>JBDUAX010000255.1:0-6757 GCA_040004455.1 Gemmatimonadaceae bacterium | reverse complement strand
ATGCCGAGCGGAACGTTGATGTAGAAAATCCACGGCCAGCTGTAACCATCAACGATGTAGCCGCCGATAGTCGGTCCGATTGTTGGACCAACCATTACGCCAACACCGAAAATTGATTGACCGATGCCGCGTTCGGATGGTGGAAACGCTTCGAATAACGTGGACTGCGCAGTGGACAACAAGGCGCCGCCGCCGAGTCCTTGAATGACGCGCCAGAGCACCAATCCCCACAGTGAAGTTGCAGCACCGCACATGAACGATGCGGCCACAAAAATCATGATGCTTCCGGTCAGGTAGCGACGGCGTCCGAAATACGCGGACAACCAACCGGACATGGGTATCACGATGACGTTTGCAATAATGTACGACGTGGAAACCCACGTGATTTCGTCGAGCGTTGCGCCCAACGTTCCCATCATGTGCGGAATGGCGACGTTCACAATGGACGTATCCACCAACTCCAGCACTGCTGCCAGTGTTACGGCTATCGCAATGAGATAGCGATTGGCGTACGGGTCCACTACATCCGATACTGGCTTTGACCTGGGCGGAGAACCACCAAACCATGATGAACTACGTGGTTCTGCTACTCCGCCAATTGGTACAACACTCGTCGCCACTTTATAACCTCTTCGCTGTTACGATCAAAATCAGCTGTTCTGCTTTTCTGATGCCGACGTTTCGTGCAATCAGTTGGTCGAAATGTGCGCCACGACCGACATGCCGGGGCGCAACGGACGATCTTTTCCAAGATCTTTGGTGATGCGAATGCGCACGGGAATGCGCTGCACCACTTTTGTGAAGTTGCCGGTTGCGTTATCGGGCGGAAGCATTGCAAATCGCGCACCGGTGGCCGATGAAATGCTTTCGACGACCCCTTCACCTTTTTCGCCGTTGTAGCCGTCCACTTCGAATTCAACTTTCTGACCAACGCGAATTTTCGAAAGTTGCGTTTCCTTGAAATTTGCTTTTACAAACTTGCCGGTATCGGATACAACCGACATCAGCGTCTGTCCCGCCTGCACGAGTTGTCCGACTTCCACCATCTTGCTTTCAACCGTTCCTGCAACCGGCGTCACGATCTGCGTGTAGCTGAGTTGCAGTGCCGCGTTGTCGCGCGCGGCCTGTGATGCCAGGAAGCGTGCACTGGCCAGACGCACACCGGCTTCCGCACCAGTAATTCCCGACTGCGCGGCGTTCACCTGTTTTTCTGTTGCTTGAACCGTTGCTGTTGCTGCGTCGTACGCGGCCTGCGCTGCATCAAGCTGCGCCTTGCTCACGATTTGCTTGGCAACCAATTCTTTCGCGCGGTCGAGATCCTGTTTCGCTCGCGTTTGCTGTGCCTGGGCTGCAATTACCTGCGCGTCACTTACTGCGCGTTGACTCGATGCCGATTGCACCAAGGCCGCCGCCTGACCTTCAACGCCGCGCGCACCTGCTGATGCGCGTGCTGCTGCAAGATCGGCATCGGCCTGCGCGACTTTCACTTTGTATTCGCGATCATCAATTGTGACGAGCGCAGTCATCGCGTCGACGTGACGATCATCGGCAGCGTTCACCGACTGCACATAACCACCGACGCGCGAGATGACGGGCACAATGGTTCCTTCCACCTGTGCGTTATCCGTGCTTTCGTGCACGCGGTTCCAACTCCACTGGCCGTAGCCCCAGTATCCACCGCCAATGACCACGACGGCGAGCACTACCAGGGGAATTGGATTGCGTGATTTGGCAGCGGCTTTGCTGTCCGTTTTTGTTTCAGTGTCGATTACTGTCGTAGCCATGGTATTTGTTGGAAAGTTTACTTATCAAAGAGCCCTCGAACGCGTCAGTGCGCTGATCGCTCAGGGGATTTGTGTAACGCTGCCCGTTGCGCGCGCCAAAGCGACGCGTGACGACTGATAGGCTGCGAGTGCATCGTTGCGCAGTGTGCGCGTTTGGTTCAGTGACAACAGCGCCAGGATGACGTCGCTGTTTCCCGCAACGCCGGCACGAAAGCGTTCCTGCGCCTGGGCAACTTCCTGTTCCGCAAATCGCAAACGATCGGTAACCGCGGCTACTTGTTCACGCGTGGCCGCGAGATCGACGAGCGCGCTTCGAACTTCAAGGGTGGCCTGCGCGCGAATGTCTTTTTCGCGCGCATCGTACTCGTTGGTAATGGCTTCCTGTTCTTCGAGGCGCGCACTGCGGCGAAATCCGTCGAAAATTGGGAGGGAAACCTGCAAGCCCCAGGTGTAAGTCGAAATCGGATGCGTCCAGTCTTTGCCAAGAGCGCCCTGATCGACCACCGCCGACACTGTTGGCAAACGCTCAGCGCGAATTGCCTGAATTTGCAGATGGTGTGCGGCTTCCTGTGCACGTAACGCGCGAATGTCCGCACGTGATTCGAGTGCGCGATTCAGCAGGGTCGCCTCGTCGGGGAAATTGCCATCCATTGGCAATGCTCCCAGTGAATCGGCGAGCACCAACGGTGCGTCGGGCGGCAAATTTAGCGCACGACGAAGGTCGAGCAGTGCATGATCACGTTCCATACGAGCAACGATCGATTGCACGTGGCCATTGGCGTCCTGACTCCGTGCGCGTGTTACGTCGAGAGCAACCCCGACGCCGGCTTGCAACTGGTCGAGCGCAATGCGAACGAGGTTGTTGCCCAGAACAGAGTCCGCAGTGCGCGCTGCAACTTGTGCCTCCGCGCGAACCACGCGCACGTACGCAAGTGCAGCCGCGCCTGCGGCCGCTTCGGCCACCGTGTTTACTTCAGTCGCGGCACTCGCGGACGCGGCACGCGCCGCGTTGATTTTTGCGTAGGTCGAGTAGTCAAAAATTGACTGCTTCACGCTGAGCCGCGCATCGGTTGTTGGAATTGGACCAAGCAACTGACCGTCGGGATTGAACAGGTATTGGCCCGTTGTCGCATCGCGGAACGAAAATCCAAATGTGGCCGTGTTCGTGGTGCGTTGCGCCTGTTGCAAATAACCAGAAACGTCAGGAAAAAGTGCCGCGCGCTGTTGTGTAGTGCGCGCGTCGGCTTGCGTGATTTTCGTGCGTGCAACGTCAACGCCAGTGTTTTGCCTGGCAGCAAGGCGTGCGGCATCGCCGAGTGTCAATGGCGCTTGCGCTGACACTGACGATGCTCCGGCCGCGACCAGCAGCGCAGAGATCCCAATTGAACTGAAGAACGAAAGTTTAGGTATCATGGACGAAGAGCGTGCAGATAGAAATCGAGTATTTGAGCGCCGAGATCGTCGTCGCTGGTCAAGAGAAGCGCTGGGAAAAAGTTGCGGCGCGTGCACCAGATGGAGTGACTGACTCCAAGTGCTGACAGCATGCGCGAACCAACGTCGGGGTCCATCTGTCGAAATTCACCACGCTCAATGCCGCGCGAGATGACTCCACTGATCACACGTCGTCCACGCAAAATGACTTCATCAGCATAGAACTGCATGAGATCGGGGAAATTATGCAGCTCCCCTATTACAAGCCGATGAACGACAGCAAACCTTTCTGACCGCAGAAAGCCCCACCACTCGTCAAACAACGCCTTGAGTTGCTCGGTTGCGCTTTCGTCAGCGCGCTCGCGCAGAATTTCTTCGTTTCGGTTAAGCGCTTGCACCATTGATTGCCGCACCATTTCACGAAACAGTTCTTCCTTATTCGGGAAGTATAGATAAATGGTGCCTTTTGCTACGTTCGCGCGCTTGGCAATGTCCTCAAGACGCGCGTTGGCCAACCCGTGTTCGCCGAAAACATGAAACGCTGCGTCGAGAATTTGTTGCGGACGTTCTTCGGGCGCTCGCCGTCGTTTCTGTTCACTCACGGCCAGCGCCGAACGGTCATTATGTGCTTCAGTGATTCCCATGTTTTTATATGCACAGCAAGAATCGCTGCAAGTTTATGTAAGGACTATTTGTTGATGTGGTGTTAACGACTTGATGGCTGGTGCGCATTCTCAGGCTGCGCAAACAGTTCCACCAAATGCTCCCCAGTGCGCAGCAACGATTGCGGTACTTTGTTTCGACCAATTCTTCCCAGATGCGTATCCTGAAAGCCCGATGGATATTTCAGTCCGTATCCCAGCATTCGATCAAGACCGATGTGTGTGAGCCAAATTGTGCCTGTCAATAGCAGCATTCGATTGTCCAGAACGCCGCCGGCCAATCCCAGGGCCAAGGGAAGCGCGTAGCTATGTGCTGCGTTATAGAACGCGGCGCCCGCTCGTGGTCCCCAGAGGTATCCGATGAGTGAAATGTCCGGCAATAGGATGAGCGCAAGAAACCGCCACCATCCACCGTCCAATCCGGCCCAAACCACCAAGCCAGCTACGGTTGCCACTGAGGCCTCAAGACGAAGCCAAGTCCGAACTGGTGCTCCAACTGCGCTCATAACCGATGCGGCTCAAGGGTAAAGTGTACTGACTGACCGGTCAGTATAACCTTACCCCTACTGACTGACAAGTCAGCCAGATGGCCGATATTTTAGAGCCGAAAGCAGGGCGGGGACCCATCCAATTGTCTGGAGGGTCCCCGCGTTTCCTTCTGTAAAGAGCTGCCGGCGGCTAAGTCAGACCAAAACTGGCCCGATTATAGAGGTTACGGCCGCCTTGTGGCCTTCAGCCTTTTCGTTCTCAAATTTCTTGTTCGTAATCAGAACGATTGCGTAAAGAATCACTCCAATGAATGCTGCACCAAGAATGAGGCCCATAAAGGCCGCTCCAGTGTCGCTGCTCTCAGGCTGATGTCCGCTCATATCGTGGAGTTTAGTAAGTGGGAATCGTCTCGGCGATCAATCTACGTCGGTGACGCGCACTGTCGTCATTGAGTCGTTGGCTTTGACAGAGGGCAGCAGTTCCACGCCCTTGGTGATCTTGCCAAACACCGTGTGCACACCGTTCAGGTGACGCGTGTTGCTTTCGCTCAAAACCATGAAGAACTGGCTGCCGCCGGTGTTCTTGCCAGCGTGGGCCATGGACAGCGCTCCGACCGCGTGCTTGTGCGGATTTCCAGCAGTTTCGCACTCGATTTGCCAACCGGGGCCGCCGGTGCCAATGCGACGATCGCCAGCCGGAAGGTCGCGCGAGAGCGGATCGCCCCCCTGAACGACGAAGTCTTCAATAACGCGGTGGAATTTCACGCCGTCATAGAAGCCTGAGTTGGCAAGCTTCTCAAAATTTGCAACAGTCTTGGGCGCTTCGGCCGGATACAACTCGGCGACGAACGTTCCCTTGTTTGTTTCGAAAGTGGCCAGTTTGGTCACGGTATCCTCGTAGTTGTTGAAACGGGAAACGAAAACCTAGCAAGCCGAAGGCTACTGGGAAACCTCTCCAGCGAGTTCGGCCGACGGACAGACGTCATTCAGCACGCAGGCTCCACAATTTGGCTTTCGCGCAAAGCATACGGTGCGACCGTGCGAAATGAGCAGGTGGCTGAGATATGTCCACTGATCGCGTGGAAAGAGCGGCATGAGCGCCTGCTCAATTGCGACAGGATCGGCTTCGCGCGTGAGGCCCAGCCTGCGACTCAACCGCTGCACGTGTGTGTCGACAACGATGCCTTCGTTGATGTTGAACGCATTGCCTAATACAACGTTTGCAGTCTTGCGCCCAACGCCGCCGAGTTTGACGAGCTCTTCGAGGGTTTGGGGAACGTCACCGTTGTAATCCGTGACCAGCGAGTTCGCCATCGACAACAAACTCCTGGTTTTTGCGCGAAAGAATCCAGCGCTTTTGATCAACTCCTCAACGTCTTCCGGCTTCGCTTTCGCGAGAGCTTTGGCGTTTGGATAGCGCTTGAACAGAGCCGGCGTTACAAGATTGACGCGCACGTCGGTGCATTGTGCGCTGAGGATAGTTGCCGCCAGCAATTCAAACGCATTCCGATGATTGAGTGCGCAGTGTGCGTCGGGATATTCGTTCGTCAGTCGTTGCAAAACTGCATCAGCAATTTTTTGTCTATCAGCCTTCGTGCGCGGTGAGCGTGCAACCGGAGGCGCTTTCTGAGACGGTTTCTGTCCGGTTGTTTTGACTGTGCGTCGACCGGGCATCAGTGCGTTGCAAGCATGCGACGCGCGCGCGCAAACTCGAGTACTTGGGCAGCGCTCTGCGAATTCAGAATGTTATGCGACTCAAGCCAGCCTTTGCGGGCAGTAGCAATGCCGAGCGAAATGTTCTCAAGCCCTTGCGGTGAATGCGCGTCGGGACCGATGGAAACCATGGTGTTATGTTTGCGTGCAAGTTTGCACATGCGCCAATCGATGTCGATGCGATGCGGATCGGCGTTCAACTCGATTGCAACGCCAACTGCGCCCGCTTTTTCGATGATGGCATTCATGTCAATTGCGTACGGTTCGCGGGTAAGCAACAAGCGCCCCGTTGGGTGGCCGAGAATAGTGATATGCGGGTCGTCGAGGGACTTGAGGACGCGATCCGTCATCTGTCGCTCGTCCATGCCGTAACGCGAATGAATTGATGCGATCACAAAATCGAAGCGATCCAGGAACTGCGCGTCGTAATCAACACGACCGCATGGCAGAATGTCCGCTTCAATTCCCTGCAGAATTCGAAAATTCAAACCGGCGCGTTTGAAACCCGCGTTGATGACTGCGATTTCTTCGTGCTGCCTGAGAATTTGTTCGCGCGCGAGCCCGCCGGCGTATGTGTTCGACTGAGAATGATCGGAAATGCCGAGATATTGCCAGCCGAGTGCGATGGCGGCGGCGGCCATGTCGGCGATGGTGGCGCCGCCGTCGGAGTACTGCGAAT
>JBDUAX010000254.1:0-6765 GCA_040004455.1 Gemmatimonadaceae bacterium | reverse complement strand
TAGCGGGGTTGAATCGGGCGGTGGCGTTCCGCAACTTGCATGACTATGCCGCGAACGCCTCATCCAGAAAGTTCTACTCCTGCTTCCAAGCCTGCTCCGCGCGCCAGTGACGCACTGATTGTACGCGGAGCACGTGAGCACAATCTTCGAAACATCAGTGTCACCATTCCGCGCAATCAGCTGACCGTTATTACCGGTCTGTCTGGTTCAGGAAAATCTTCGCTGGCCTTCGATACGATTTACGCTGAAGGCCAGCGCCGTTATGTGGAGTCGCTTTCCGCCTACGCGCGACAATTTCTTGGCTTGATGGAAAAGCCGGATGTCGACGCCATTGAAGGTCTCTCTCCCGCCATCTCCATCGAACAGAAGAGCGCCGGACACAATCCGCGTTCAACTGTTGGTACGGTCACGGAAGTTTACGATTACCTGCGCTTGCTGTTTGCTCGCGCGGGAACGCCGCATTGCCCGAATTGCGGGCGTCCGGTTCAACGTCAGAGTGCGGCGCAGATTGCGGACTTGATTCTCGCGTGGCCCGAAGGCACGCGACTCGAAGTGCGTGCGCCATTGGTGCAGGGGCGCAAAGGCGAATTCCGCGAATTGTTTGAGGGTGCCCGCAAGCAGGGGTTTGTGCGTGCAATCGTTGATGACGAACTCATTGAGCTGTCCGATCCGCCCAAACTGAATCGCCGACTCAATCACTCCATCGCCGTCATTGTCGATCGGCTCGTTGTAAAAATCGACGATCGCGGTCGTCTCACCGATTCAGTCGAAACGGCGTTGCGTTTGGCCGATGGCATTGTTGAAGTAGTGCGGTATGACGGTGCGAAACCCGTAACAGAAATGTTTTCGGAGCGCTACGGATGCCCGAATTGCGGTATCTCGTTGCCGGAACTCGAGCCGCGCCACTTCTCGTTCAACTCACCGTTTGGTGCGTGCGAAACGTGCAGCGGCCTTGGCACCACGCGCACCGTCAGCGAAGCGCTCATACTCGGCGATCCCAGCATCTCGATTCTGGAAGGCGTTGTGCTGCCGTGGGGTGAGCCCGACGGCTATTTGCGTAAAGTCATTTTGCCCGGGCTCGCCAAGTTGTTGACGTTTGATCTCAACGTGCCCTGGGGCAAATTGCCGGCGAAGGTTCGTCAGCAATTGTTGCATGGCGTTGGTGATACCGAGCCCATTGCTCGAAAGGGTGTCAAGAAAGCCGCCAAGAAGTCCGCGCGCAAAGTCTCGGCAAAGTCCACGTCGGAGAGTTCGTGGGAAGGAATCGTTGCGCACGTGCAGCGCCGATACGACGAAACCAGTTCTGATTCTATTCGAACGGAACTCGAAGGGTTCATGGTCGCCGCACCGTGTCCGGCGTGTCATGGTCGTCGCTTGAAGCCGATGTCGCTCGCTGTGACGATTCACAAGCAGAACATCGGCGACATTGTTGAATACAGTGTGGTCGACGCCCTTAAGTATTTCGAAACCGTTCCAATTCGCGCGCAGGGCAAACCGGGTCTCGATGCCGGAATTGCCGGGCCGATTCTAAAAGAAGTCAAGGAGCGTCTGCGTTTTCTTGTTGATGTCGGACTTGACTACCTCACGCTCAATCGGAGCGCCGAAAGTTTGTCGGGTGGTGAAGCGCAACGCATTCGTCTGGCCACGCAAATTGGTTCACGACTCGTTGGTGTTTTGTACATTCTCGATGAACCCAGCATTGGTTTGCACCAACGCGACAATGGGCGTTTGCTCGAAACGCTCAAACAGCTTCGTGATTTGGGCAACACCGTAATTGTTGTGGAACACGACGAAGAGACAATTCGCGAAGCCGACTATCTCATTGACCTGGGCCCGGGCGCCGGCAAACACGGCGGCGAAGTAATCGCATCGGGACTGGTTGAAGAAGTACTCGCGAATCCGGCGTCGATTACCGGCCAGTATTTGAATGGAAAACGCAGTGTTCCCATTCCAAAGGTGCGTCGCCCGGTCGACAAGACGCGAATTCTTCGCGTGCACGGCGCGAAAGAACACAACTTGCGCAACGTCACGGCGGAATTTCCGCTCGGCCTGTTCGTTGCCGTTACCGGAGTTTCCGGTTCAGGAAAGTCTTCGCTCGTTACCGACATTCTGCAGCGCGCGCTGTCACGTTATTTTTTCCGTGCGCGCGTTATTCCCGGTTCGCACGACCGCCTCACTGGGCTCGAGCATCTCGACAAAATCATCGACATCGATCAAAGCCCAATTGGTCGCACGCCGCGCAGTAATCCAGCGACGTACACCGGCGTGTTCACGCCAGTACGCGAACTCTTCGCTGAATTACCCGAGGCGAAAATTCGTGGCTATGGTCCCGGACGCTTTTCCTTCAACGTGAAAGGCGGACGTTGCGAAGCGTGTCAGGGCGATGGGCTTGTTAAAATCGAGATGCACTTTCTCCCCGACGTGTTTGTGCCTTGCGACGTGTGTAAAGGCAAACGCTTCAATCGCGAAACACTCGAAGTTCGTTTTCGCGGGTTAAGCATCGCCGAAGTGCTCGATCTCACAGTGGAAGACGGTTGCACAATTTTCGAAAACCAACCGCGCATTCTGCAAAAGCTCACGACACTTCGCGATGTCGGTCTGGGTTACATCCATCTTGGTCAAAGCGCGACGACGCTGTCAGGTGGCGAAGCGCAGCGCGTCAAACTCGCGAGCGAGCTTTCCAAACGCGACACCGGTCGCACGCTCTACATTCTTGACGAACCAACAACGGGTCTTCACTTCGAAGACGTTCGTGTGCTGCTCGAAGTGCTGCACAAGCTTGTCGATCGCGGTAACACGATCCTGGTTGTCGAGCACAATCTCGACGTTATCAAAACCGCCGATTACATCATCGACATGGGGCCGGAAGGTGGCGTGAACGGCGGTTCCATTGTCGCTTCGGGCACGCCGGAAGAAGTCGCGGCAGTCAAAGCCAGTCACACCGGCCATTACCTCGCGCCAATTTTGGGTATCAAGCGCTAACCACATCACTCGGGCCTTTTTCGCCAACGCGACGTATACTCAACCATGGTCTCTCTTCTCGATATTATTGGTCCGGTCATGGTTGGGCCCAGTTCAAGCCACACGGCTGGCGCCTGTCGACTCGGATTGCTCGCGCGTTGCCTCGTCGGCGGAACCCCAGAATCGGCAACAATTGAATTACACGGCTCGTTTGCGCGAACGGGTGAAGGCCACGGAACCGATAAAGCAATTGCCGCCGGACTGATGGGTTTTCGCCCCGACGACGAACGCATTCGCACGGCGCTTGAAATCATGGATCGCGAAGGCCTTAACTACGTCTTCGAAAAAACCGCACTCGGCGACGACGCACACCCCAACACCGTGCGGATCACACTCGAACGCGGTGGCCGTCGCGCACAAATGACTGGAGCATCGTTGGGCGCTGGTCGCGTGCTCGTGAACGACATCGACGGCTATCCGGTCGAAGTCACCGGCAACCTTCACACAATTGTTCTGGTTGCAGAAGATGTGAAAGGTTCAATTGCGCGCATTGCAGGTTTACTTGCCGAAAACGACATCAACATTGCAACACTCAAACTCACGCGCAAAGAACGCGGAGGCGATGCCTTCATGGTAATCGAAGTCGATGATCAACCTGGCGAAAGCGTACGCGACGCAATTCGCGCACTTGGCTGGGTGCGCTGGGCATTCCGTCTCGACAAAGTGAGTGCCTGATGTACCGCAACCTGGCCGAAGCAATTCGTGACGCCGAAGCGCGCGGTGTGCCGCTTTCGACCGTTGCGCTCGAACTCGAAGCAAAAGATCAAGGGCGCACCGTGCAGAGCATTCGCGATGCACTGCAGCGTGCCCTCGACATCATGCGTGAGGCCGTTGCGCGCGGATTGGTTGGCGATTTGTACTCATCATCCGGATTAGTTGGTGGTGATGCGGCAAAAATGCAAAACGGTCCCGCTGGTCCGCTCGCCGATACAATGTTTCGCGACGTACTCGCGCGCGCACTTGCCGTGCAGGAAGTGAATGCAGCAATGGGTGTGATTGTTGCCGCACCAACTGCGGGCGGTGCTGGGGTATTACCAGCCGTTCTTACGGGCATTGCGAAATCCAAGGGTTTTAGCGATGAACGGGTTATCGATGCGCTCGCAACTGCCGGCTTGATTGGAGCAGTCGTCGCCGAACGAGCTTCACTTTCCGGCGCCGAAGGCGGTTGTCAGGCGGAAACCGGCGCGGCCGCCGGCATGGCTGCTGGCGCGGCCGTTGAAATGTTGGGGGGCACGCCGTCACAGGTTGGGCACGCTACCGCTCTCGCACAACAAGGCACTCTGGGTCTCGTTTGTGATCCACTTGGCGGATTGGTCGAGCTTCCTTGCGTATTTCGAAATGCCACCGGAGCGGCAATCGCAATGGCCGCCATCGAAATGGCCATGGCTGGCGTGACATTCGCAATTCCCGTCGATGAGGTCATCGATACCATGGGGGAAATTGGGCGCAATATGGATATCCGCTACCGTGAAACCGCTGGTGGTGGATTGGCCGCAACCCCCACTGGCCGTCGACTCGCAAAAGAACGACTGTACGAAATCAAGCGCTCTACAAGCTAGATCTCGGCGGGCGTCGCGAAACGACCCACGCAACTACGCCGTACGAACTGATGCATCTGCAACTCCTGACATCCGCATTCCAATCAGACTTACGATCAGTCCGATTCAACGAGGAAGCAAACATGGTAACGCGGGAAGACATCGAAGCATTTTTGGATCGCCTGAGTGTTGACGGCGTAACCCATCGCGAAGTAGAGCCTGGATTGTGGTTAGTGCGACCCGGTGGCGCATTGGCGTTTGACGTCGTCATTACGCTCAACCCACCAGTGGTGCTGATGCGCGTGAAAGTCATGCCGCTTCCTACAGACAGCGGTGGTCTCGCGTCGCTCAGTCGCCGGCTGCTCGAACTCAACGCGCAAGATCTTTTGCACGGTTCGTACGGCATTGAAGGTGAAGACATCGTGCTGACCGAAGCGCTCGAACTCGCGCATCTCGATTATGAAGAATTTCTGGCATCATACGAAAGCCTGACCCTTGCGCTCACTTCGCACATGCGCGAGTTGGCCGCCTTCCGCGAGGTTCGTTAAACCATGGGCATTTTTGACAGACTCTCCACGCTTGTCAAATCCAATCTGAACGATCTCATCTCCTCGGCGGAAAACCCCGAGAAGATGCTCAATCAGATCATCGTTGACATGCGCAACCAGTTGGCGCGCGCGAAGCAACAGGTCGCCGCGGCAATTGCGGACGAAAAGAAACTCAAGGAGCAAGCCGACGGCGAGGCCAAGCTCGCAGACGATTGGGAAAAGCGCGCCATGCTCGCAGTGCAGGAAGGTCGCGACGATCTCGCGAAGCAAGCGCTGTTGCGCGGACAGGAACATCACGATCACGCGCAATCGCTGGCGTCAACGTGGGAATTGCATCGCAACGAAACTGAAAAACTCAAGCAGTCGTTGCGCGATCTGAACGACAAAATCGAAGAAGCGAAACGCAAAAAGAATTTGTTACTTGCGCGTCAGCGTCGTGCTGAAGCACAGGCGCGCATTTCGCAAACCATGTCGGGGCTGTCGGACAATTCAGCGTTCGACGCGTTCAATCGCATGGAAGAAAAAATATCGCAAAACGAACGCCAACTCTCCGCAGCGCAGGAAATTGATGAAGAGATGAGCGGCGATCGTTTGCAAAGCGATTTCAAGAAGCTGGAGCGCTCCGCGGGCGCCGTTGGTGCCGAAGATCGCCTGCTCCAACTCAAGCAACGCATGGGAATGTTGTCAGCGGGAACGACTGCCTCACCGCGCCAGTTGGCGGCCGGTGAAGTTGCCGCCGCTCCGGCCGCCGCTGCTGCTGCTGCACCCGCCGCCTTGACCGCCGGCGAGGCCGCAGCGAAGACCACGGCCGAGCAGGAACTCATTGCGCAGATTGAAGGACTATCGGAGCCAAAGCCCCGTAGTTAATTCAACGCATGCGCAGTGATCGCAAATTTCTGATTCTCGCCGAAGGTAACTTTGGCCCGCTCACTTCAAAAACCGCCAACGCTTGCATTCGCTATTCGCCGAATGAAGTAGTGGCGGTTCTTGATTCGACTGCGGCCGGACAAACGGCGAACGACATCCTTGGGTTTGGCGGCAGCATTCCCATTGTCTCGACATTCGACACCGGAATGTCCTACGGGCCAAACGCGTTGCTTATTGGCATCGCCCCATCGGGCGGTCAATTCCCGATTGCGTGGCGCAGCATCGTTGTCGGTGCACTCAAACGCGGCCTCGATATTTGGAGCGGCCTCCACACCATGCTCGGCGACGACGCAGAATTTGCGGCCGCCGCCAAGGCGAGCGGAGCAATCATCCGCGATTTACGTCGCCCACCGGCCGACCTCAAAGTCGCGAAAGGTCTCACCCGCGACATCAAGCAGACAATTGTGCTGACTGTCGGCATGGACTGCAACATGGGCAAGATGACCACGCAGCTGCAGGTCATCGAAGCAGTGCGGCAAAAAGGAATTCGCACGAACTTCGCTGCTACCGGACAAACGGGAATTCTCCTCGAAGGCCGTGGCATTGGCGTTGACGCAGTTGTCGCGGACTTTATCGCAGGCGCAGCCGAGCGTTTAACGCTTGAAGCTGCTGAGGGTGCCGACGTGGTATTAGTTGAAGGGCAGGGGTCCATGGTGCATCCGTCGTATTCAGGAGTTACACTCGGATTGCTGCACGGTTCAATGCCGCACGCAATGATCATGTGCGCGCAG
>JBDUAX010000652.1:0-2040 GCA_040004455.1 Gemmatimonadaceae bacterium | reverse complement strand
GACCTCGCCGCGCTCCTCCATCCACGACCGCCTCACCGACCTGGCCGACGCCACTCGGTGCCGGCTACTACTCGCCCTGGAAGCGCACGAACTCACCGTCGGCGAACTTGGCACCGCACTTCAATTGCCGCAGTCGACGGTCAGCAGACACCTTCGCATTCTTTCCGACGAAAATTGGGTCGCCTCACGCGCAGACGGAGCAAGTCGCTGGTATAGCGTTGCTGCAAACCTCGACTCCAGCGCTGCGAGCCTCTGGCAAATTGTTCGCGCCCCAATGGTCGACACGCCGGCCGCCGATCAGGACGCCGCGCGCATCGATAGTGTGCTCAGCGCCCGCCGCGCACGCAGCGAAGCGTTCTTCGCAAGCGCCGCCAACGAATGGGACACAACACGAGCCTCGCTCTACGGCAATCGCGCCGACCTCGGCGCACTACTCGCTCTTCTCGATCCGACGTGGACCGTTGGAGATCTGGGCTGCGGCACCGGCACAATCACAGCGGCAATTGCACCGCACGTGAAATTCGTGTACGCAGTCGATGCATCGTCTGCAATGCTCGCGGCCGCACGCGAACGGTTGATGGGAACAACCAACGTGATGTTGTCAACCGGTGCACTGGAGAGTCTGCCTCTGGATGACGCATCACTCGACGTAGCAATCATGTTGCTGGTGTTACACCACGTGGCCGAACCGTCACGTGCCTTGAATGAAGTACAACGTGTACTGAAACCCGGTGGTCGATTGCTCGTTGTCGACATGCGCGCACACGCACATGAAGAATACCGGCAACAAATGGGTCACGTTTGGTTGGGATTCGATGAACACGCATTGCACAGCTGGTTGCAACCCGCAGGATTCACAAACATTCGCTACGTACCACTTCCGGTTGAACCAGGTGCAACCGGCCCATCATTGTTTTCTGCTACTGCTCGTACCGCAATTGATTCACCGTACGCTACATCAAAACACACCAACCACACACGACAACAATGGCCAGCGCAGTCATGACCGAACACGGCGTTTCCAAACACGCCGCCACAGATCGCCCCGCATTCAAAGTCGCCGACATTTCGTTGGCCGAGTGGGGACGTAAGGAAATGCGTCTCGCGGAAATCGAAATGCCGGGGTTGATGGCACTTCGCCGCGAACACAAAGGCAAGTCACCGTTGAAGGGCGCGAAGATCATGGGCTCATTGCACATGACGATTCAAACGGCCGTGCTCATTGAAACACTTGTTGATCTGGGCGCCGATGTGCGCTGGGTTTCCTGCAACATTTTCTCAACACAGGATCACGCTGCCGCCGCAGTTGCAGTTGGACCAAACGGCACCGTCGACAAACCAAACGGCACGCCAGTGTTTGCATGGAAAGGGGAAACACTTGAGGAATACTGGTGGTGTACGGAGCAGGCGCTCACCTGGCCCGATGGCACTGGTCCAAACCTGATTCTTGATGACGGGGGCGACGCAACGTTGCTCGTGCACCGCGGCGCAGAATACGAAGCCGTTGGCGCAGTTCCTTCGTTCGACGCCGACAACGAACCAGAAGAATGGGGCGTCATTCTCGACTTGCTGCGCACTGAGCAAGCGAAGAATCCTGGCCGCTTTGGTAAAATGCTTGCGGGCATTCGCGGCGTATCAGAAGAAACGACGACCGGCGTTCATCGCTTGTACGAAATGCAGCAGGCCGGCACGCTCGCGTTTCCTGCAATCAACGTGAACGATGCTGTCACGAAATCGAAGTTCGACAATCTGTACGGATGCCGCCACTCAATCGTCGACGGATTGAATCGCGCGACCGACGTCATGCTCGCGGGCAAGATTGTGGTCGTGTGCGGATACGGAGACGTGGGCAAAGGCTGTGCAGCCGCACTCAAGGGGCAGGGCGCGCGCGTTGTTGTTACAGAAATCGATCCGATCTGCGCATTGCAAGCCGCGCTCGAGGGATTCCAGGTCACGACGCTCGACGACATCATCGAAACAGCTGACATCATCAAGCCGGCGGCTCGGCCGCGAGCACCGCGCTCGCACAGCAGCAGACCA
>JBDUAX010000651.1:0-2046 GCA_040004455.1 Gemmatimonadaceae bacterium | reverse complement strand
GGCGATGGTGGTATTATTCGAGTGCTCGACGATGTGTCGCTCCAGGTGACACGGGGGGAGATGGTCGCTGTTGTTGGTGATAGTGGGGCCGGCAAAAGCACGCTTCTCCATGTGCTGGGCGGTCTCGATGCGCCATCGTCAGGTACCGTGAAAATCGTTGGTGAACGTATTACAGGTCGACTGGATGACGAAGTTGCAGCTCTCCGCAACCGAACCGTTGGCTTTGTATTTCAGTTTCACCACTTGTTGCGAGAGTTTTCAGCACTAGAGAACGTGATGATGCCACTTCGCATTCAGGGCGTTGCAACAACCGAAGCTCGTGAACGTGCGACGTCATTGTTGTCGCGGGTTGGGCTCGGCGCGCGTATACACCATCGTCCGTCGGCAATGTCGGGGGGTGAGCAGCAACGAACGGCGGTAGCCCGCGCGCTCGTTGCAAAACCGGCGGTGTTACTGGCCGATGAGCCGAGTGGAAATCTCGATCGCAATAATGCCGAGCGTTTGCATGCATTGTTTGCAGAACTTGCCGAAGACATGAGCCTCGGCATTGTTGTTGTTACGCACAATCAATCGCTCGCTTCGCGCGCCCACCGAGTGTTACTGATGGAAGGGGGCAAGCTGATGAGCACCGCCGTCATGGAGGGTGGACGCTGATGTTGTGTGACAGTTGCAAGGAGCGCGATGCGGTTGTGCATCTGACGCGCATTGTTCACGGCGCGGTTACGCAATTGCATTTGTGCGAGAAGTGTGCGGCTGCCAAAGGGGTCGAAACCACTGTTACGGTCAAACAGCATCCGTTAGGTGATATTTTGCAGGCGGTGCAGCAGCAGGCCGCGACAACGACTGAAGATGCGCCGTCGTGTTCATTTTGCGGTGCAACGGCGCGCGACTTCCGGGCGACAGGCCGTTTGGGATGTAGTCATTGCTATGAAGCAATGGAGCATAGCTTACGCGAGCTGTTGCGTCGCTTGCACGGAAATTCGCGGCATGTTGGGCAACGGTACGATGCGCCGCAGGTACAGATGGAAGGAAAGATCGATTCCGTTCACGACCTGGAGGATCGTCTGCGCCGCGCTGTGGAATCTGAACAGTTCGAATTGGCGGCTGAATTGCGCGATCGTTTGCGGGTGATCGAATGAGCGCGCAAAAACCAGGTCTCGATTTGTCGCTGCTGCCCGACGGCGGCGTGCAGTGGCTTGACGCGTCGGGCAGTAATGCGGATGTTGTGATTTCAACTCGCATGCGCCTGGCGCGCAATGTTACGGGGTACGCCTTCACGGGGCGCGCGCGCGATGCCGAGCGGTTGCGTATGCTCGCGCAGGTGCGTGATGCAGTCGCCGGGGTGAACTCGTTGCGGAGCAGCGTGTTGTTACGCCTTGACGAAATGTCCGAAACTGATCGCCAGTTGTTGCACGAGCGACATCTCGTCAGCAAAGAGCTTGCCGGCCTCGATTCGCAACATCCCCTGCGGACGGGAGCAGCGGTGTTCCTGGGTGACACAGTGGGCCTCCTGGTGAACGAAGAGGACCATCTGCGGTTGCAGGCTTTGCGTTCGGGATTCGCAGTTCCGGCCGCGTTCGAAGCAGTGAGCAATCTCGACCGAGAGCTGGGTGAACGTGTGCCGTATGCGTTTCACCGCGAATTCGGATTTCTGACGGCATGTCCAACCAATACCGGCACCGGACTTCGGGCGTCCGTACTCATTCATCTGCCGGGGCTAGTTCTCACGAAGGAAATCGGCAAGGTGCTGGCCGGTCTGCAGCAAATGGGACTTACCTATCGCGGATTATACGGCGAAGGGAGCGAGGTGGTGGGGAATTTCTTTCAGCTTTCCAATCAGACCACGTTAGGGCGGTCGGAAGAAGAGTTGCAGGATTTGCTCGTAAGAGTCGTAAGACATGTAATCGAGCGAGAAGAAGAGGCCCGACGTGTACTGGTGCGAGAAGCTGGATATATTATCGAAGACAAGCTGTGGCGCGCTTACGGCACGCTGCGATACGCTCGCAGTCTGACGTTTGAGGAAGCCATGAATTTCCTGAGCGGTGT
>JBDUAX010000253.1:0-6796 GCA_040004455.1 Gemmatimonadaceae bacterium | reverse complement strand
ACTTTGATCGTACAAAGCAAAACTGAGCCGACCGTCGAGCAATGCGCGACGGTCGGCTTCGTTTAATGTTACGACGCCTTCACCACGTTGCATTCCAGGACCCAACAGACGCGAGATAACGCGCGAAGTATTCGATGAATTAGCTGTTGCGTTGGCGCTGACCCGACGAAGCACCACAGCCTGAACACTCTGTGGCGCAACACCCGCCACAGTAACGGCCCACTGCAGGTTGCTGTGCGTTGCATCGTACACAAAACGTCCGCTTGCACTCGCGCGCGATGTTGCGGCGCGCACAACAATCGGCGCATTTACTGGTGCACGACCTGCAACTAACGCGGGGGTGGTTGCAGGAGCTCGGCGTCGTGGACCACTTTGCTCGAATGCATACGCAAGCGAAACCAATTTTGTATCCGTAAACGCGCGGCCGAGCAATTCAATTCCGATTGGTAGTCCATCCGCACTGAAACCCGCGGGAAAACTGATTGCCGGCAAGCCGGTTTGCGCACTGAGCGCGCAGGTCGTGCCAGGTTGCGCTTCGCCAAAGAAGACGGGTTTCTGTTTCATGGTGGGATACGCCAATCCATCCAACGACAAACTGTCCATGATGCGCTCAATCCGCGCACGCATGAGCGCTTGACGACGTAACACGAGCTTTCTTCCGTCACTGTCCAGGGATGACGCGGTATCGGCCGTGCGAAACCGCACTTCGAGTGCCTTGTCGTACAAACCACGATCGAGAATCTCGTGCAGTGAATGCACCGGCGCGTTAGGAACACCTTTCAGGTATTCCGCCAGATCGAATTTGGTTTCCATGTCGATGACGCGCGTTCCAGCAATCAACGTGTCAAATTCCGGAACCGGCAATTGGATAATCGTCGCTCCTTGCGCTCGCATCGCTGTGATTGCAGCGCGCACGGTGTCGGCAATTTCAACATCCGTGTCAGTGAAGTATGGCAATAGCACACCAATGCGTGCTGTGCGTAACGCATTCCGATCGAGTGACTGTTGAAAGCGCGGCACGGGTCGGTCGCGCAGCACGCGCGTTACCGAATCGCCTTCATCGAGCCCCACAGTGACATCGAGCGCAATGGCGAGATCAGTTGCCGTACGTGCGAGCGGACCACCAATGTCCTGCGTGTGTGACAGCGGTACGATGCCCTTGCGACTTACCAATCCCTGTGTTGGTCGCAAACCAAACAAACTGCCGAACGCGCTCGGAATGCGAATGGAGCCGCAGGTATCCGAACCCCATCCCACCGTTGCAAAACTGGCGGCAATGGCCGCGCCGGTACCGCCACTCGATCCACCCGGACAACGATTCAGGTCGTACGGATTGCGAGTTTGTCCCCCCAATGAACTGATGCTCGTAATACCGGCCGCCAGTTCGTGCATATTCGATTTCGCAATGATGATTGCACCCGCATCACGAAGCTTCGTTACGACGAACGCATCCTGTGCCGGCTGACTGTTCGCAAGCGCGAGTGACCCTGCGCTCGTTGGCATGTCACCCGTGTCGTAGTTGTCCTTGATGATGATGGGAATGCCATGCAGCGGTCCGCGAACGTGTCCTTGTTTGCGCTCGAGATCACGTGCCGCTGCATCTTTTCGCGCATTCGGATTCAGTCGAATGAGTGCATTGAGCCCCGGCCCCGCGTGATCGTATGCGGCAATGCGCGCGAGGTACGCGTCGACGAGTTGCAGCGACGTAACGCGACCCTTCGCCAGCGCGGTGTCGAGGTCGGTAATTGTTGCTTCGACAACCTCAACCGAAGCCGCAGTAGCCCGGGTGGCTGCCGATCGAGTCGCGGCCGTGGGCGCTGCAACGCGAGCAGCCACTTGGGCCGAAACCGACGCTGTAACCGCGACCTGCATGAGGAGCGCGCATTGAATCGCACATGAACGAAACAACCCTGGACGACAGGCCATGGATGATTGACGAATGATGTGAAGCAGATTCGCGACGCTCGGCGTGCCGGAGCCGACGAGAATTGGGATGCACAAGAGTAACGAGCAATCTGGTTTCGGTAAGATTCGTCGCAAAACGAAAGAGGGAGATCCGTAGGGATCTCCCTCTTCGCGCCTCGGGCGTTGTACGCCTAACGGTAAATATTTTCCCCGTTGTGTTTGCGCCAGGCATCTTCCAGATACGCAGCGTCTTCAGCGTTCTTCGTCTTGGTTCCGAGCACGATACCGCCATTCTTGATGTCGGTTTCGTACACTTTCGCATGCGCTTCCGGAATGCCGGCGCCCACTAACGCGCCAATCAAACCGCCCGCTACACCACCGGCACCCAAACCCGCGAGGGCCGCGACCAGCGGTCCGGCGAGAATAATGCCAAGTCCGGGAACGGCCAACGTTCCGGCTGCGGCCAGAACACCGACAATGACGCCTGTTACGCCGCCAATTGCGGCTCCCGTTGCGCCACCCTTAGCCGACTTGTTTCCAAGATCGGTAACGGGTCCGTGCGCAAAGTATTTTTCACGCGTTTCCGGTGACATCATGACGTTGATGTCATCCTTTGAATAGCCGCGATCGACCATCGCACTGTACGCATTTTCCGCGCTATCGCGATCGCGGAACGTACCGGTCAACATGCCAGACGACGTCGTTCCTGGCGTCATATTCGCTTTCATGTCGGACGTGGTGTCCGTTGTTCGAATGCTATCCATGGCAATGCCTCGGCGTTAAGTGATTTTTGCACCTGGCAGCCAACTCCGTATTTGTGACCACGGCGTTGAGACCAGGTGCGCAGCGTGTATTCGTTACCAACGTTTGCGCCACGCGTTCCGACGCCGTGCGGATTCGAATTGTGATATCTGCGCTAAGTAATTTTTGCACATAAAAAGACCGCAGTAATTGCGACGCAGTTTACGACGCGGATGTCGCCATCGCCTAACGACCGTTTGTGCTGATTGTCACTCAGAACAGTGCTCCTTATAGCAGAACTACTCGTAGCGCAGCGCCTGCATCGGATGCACCTTCGACGCCCGCCGCGCCGGCAAATAACCCGCGAGGAATGCCACAAATGTCAGCAACAACGTCGCCGACACAAACACCACGGGATCGTAACCCTTAAGCCCGTACAGCAGCTCCTTCGACGCAGCAACGCGACCGAGGCCGACTGCGGCAACAATTCCAACCACGCCGCCGATAACCATCATCCCACCAACTTGCTTGAGCACCATGATCTTTACGCGCGACGCATCGGCGCCCAATGCCATGCGCACGCCAATCTCGCGCGTGCGCTGCGCAACCGTGTACGCAAGTACGCCGTACAAACCGACGCCTGCCAGAAGCGTTGCGAGAAATGCAAACGAAGCGGACAACGTGCTGATCATGCGATCCATGAACACGTTCTGCTGAATCTGATCCGGCATTGTTTTCAAATCTTCCACCGGCAACGTGGGATCAAGGCGCTTCATAAGCGGTGGAATGGCTCTCAAAATCGCTGACATTGGCAGGGAAGTTCGAACATAAAAGTTCATGTCCCCCAAACCTTTGTCCTGTGCCCACGGCGAGAAGAACAGTTCTGGAACAGCGCGCTTCACGTCGCTGTACTTCGAATCCTGTGCAACACCAATGATCTGAATGTTCAGCGAATCCTTGCTGCTGTTGGACATGAACTTGCCCACAGCGTCGTTGCCGAGTTTGAATTTCTTGACAAACGATTCATTCACAATGGCCACCTGCGCGCCACCTGTGACATCACTTTCAGAAAACTCGCGCCCTGAAATCATCTTGACGCCCAGCGTCTTGAAATACCCCGCGCCCACTTCGTTGTAGCGCGAGTTGTTGTCGACATCAGGCCCTTCCGCAAATCCCTGCACATGCACGTCGGTTCCCCAATTGCTTCCGGCCAGCAGTGGCACCAGTGAACTGGTAACGCCGGTTACGCCGGGAACCGCGCGCAGCTCTTCTTCAACGCGATGAAACAGAATTTCTGATCGCTTTCCGTCATAACCGCTCCGCCCTGGCGAAATCGCAAAGGTGACGACGTTGTCGACGTGCACGCCGAGGTCAACGTTGCTGACATTCACCAGACTCTTGAGAAACAGTCCGGCGGAAATGAGCAGCGCCATGGAGAGCGAAATCTGAATCGTGACCAGCGTTGAGCGGAAGCGCTGCGCAGTGCGCGCACCGGAAATTTGCCCAGCGTTCGCGCGAATTGATGTAACCAAATCGGGACGCGTTGAATGCAGCGCCGGAAACATGCCAAACAGAATGCCAGTACTGATCGACAGTATTCCGGCAAACACAATGACCGCCGGCTGCAATGCAAAGTGGAGCGAATTCGTTGCGTCGGCGGGGAGCATGGACGCAATTCCTGCCAGCGTCCACTTCGCAATCAACAAACTTGTGAGACCGCCAAGCAGTGCGAGCAACACCGACTCGGTCATGAGTTGTACGAGTAACTGGCGACGACTCGCGCCCAGTGCAAGGCGTACAGACATCTCCATCGAGCGATTTGCGCCGCGCGCCAGCAACAAGTTCGCAATGTTGGCGCAGGCAATCAGCAGCACAATTCCGGTTACGCCAAGCAACATGTAAAGTGGCGTCTTCGCATTTTCGTGCATTGAACTCTGCCCTTGCTTGCCCGGCTCGAGCTTGATTTCCTTCGCACGAAATTTTGCCATGGTAGGCGCGCTCATCCCCTTTTGCAACGCGGCTTCAATGTCGTTCACCATGGGGTGATACAGCGCGTTGATTCCGATTTTGGCCTGCTCAATATTCGTTCCGGGCTTGAGACGCGCGAAGGCGTACATCCAATAGCTGCGGCGATTCTCAAAACCATTGAAGCCTGGTGACACGGCCTTGCGCATGCTGATCGGCACAAAAATCTTTGGCAAATTGCCAAGTGTCGTGCCGTCGAAGTCTGCCGGCGCAACACCTACGATAGTGAAAGACTGGCCATTCACCGTCATCTGTTCATTCAATACTTTTGGATCGCCGCCAAAGCGCTGCTGCCAGAAGGCATAACTCAATACGGTGACAAAATTCGCACCAATTGTTTCGTCATCCGACTGCGTAAGCAACCGACCGAGCGCTGGCCTCAATCCGAGTACTGGAAAATACGAACCAGTGACCAGCATGCCGCCGCCGGACATCGGTTGATTGCGAATGGTGAAGTTCGCGCCAAAGGAAACGTGTCCGGCCAATCCTGCAAAGACTTTTTGTGTTTTCTCGAGATCGCGATACATCGGATAGCTCACGACGACATCGCAATTGCCGGCCTGGCTGCATGACTGCGATCCGGGCTTCGGTCCGGGAAAGGACAAATTCACGAGCTCGAGCGGTTCACGCACGGACAATGGCCGCAGCAGCATCTGATTGAACATGGAATAGATGGCCGCATTCGCACCAATGCCCAGTCCAAGCGAGAGTATTGCGACAATGGTGACAAATGGTGTTCGAAAGAGCGTGCGAAAAGCGAACTTGATTGTGCGCATGGTGTCGGGGCGAAACGGGACAGAACGGAAACGCCTGATCGGAACTGCCGGAACGGAGGTGCCGAGCGATTGTCAGACACTTCGGTACGGCGAAGCGTTTGGGTTTGTTACGCGGTTCGCGTAACGGCATTTGCAACGTCAATTGCGATGGCTATTCGAGAGCTCACTCCGTAGCATTGCATTGAGACAAGTCGATGATTTTCACGTGACGATCCGCATCGATTTGCGCGTGTCACAGCACCTCCCTTCCTCCCAACACTCCCTAATGCGTCTCCTCCCACTAGCGCTGGTCGCCGCCAGCCTGGCTCTCGCCTCCTGCCACCAACCCGCCAAGCCCGCGGCCGCCCCGGCACCGGCGCCGCGAACCACGGCTCCAATCATTCCTGCATCCGTGCCTCCGGCTCCGGGTGAAGGCGGCGGCGGCGGCGGCGGCGCTGGCGGAACAGGCGGCACCGGAAACGGTCGCGGCGGAGCGGGTGCACAGCAAGGCGCCGCGGCCGATCCGGTACCGCGCCCCTACAACACCGTCATCACGAACCGCGCCATAACCAAACGCGGCGTGTTCGGCGTGCATCAAGTCGCGTCGCGTTTGTATTTCGAAATTCCAAAGAACGAATTGGGCAAGGATTTCGTGATCGTCACGACACTCAATTCAACCCCCGACGAAATCGGCATTCGCGGCACGCAAGGCGGCAACAATCTCGTGCGCTTTGAACGCCGAGACAATCGCATTTTTCTGCGCGAAGCGAGCTACAGCGAGTTCAATTCGGATACAACGCCGGCCGGTCGCCGAGCATTCGATTTGATCAGCCTGACGAAAATTCTCGCGGCCTTCAACGTTGAAGCGTACGGACCAGATAGTTCATCGGTCATCGAAGTCACGCGTCTGTTCACCGGTGGCGTTCCCGAATACACAGCCCTTGGTGCGCGCGCACAGGTTGATGCAACGCGTTCGTACGTCGATCACTGGGCGGCATTTCCGCGCAACGTGAACGTCACCGCAGTGCAGAGCTTCACTCCGCAGGCGGCAGCTGGTGCCGCACCGGGGGGTGGTGGTGGGCGTGGAGCCGGCGGTGGTGGCAACACAGCGACAACAGAAAAATATTCGTTCTCGATTGCCAAACTTCCCGACGTTCCAATGCGTCCGCGCCTGATGGACGAACGCGTCGGATATTTCGGCGTAACGCAACGCGATTTCTCCGGCACGACGCAGCGCGTTGAACCGCGTCGCATGATTTCGCGTTGGCGTTTGGAATGCGGCGATCAGAAAGTCGGCCAATTGTGCGTGCCGAAAAAACCCATCACGTACTATCTCGATCCGGCCACACCGGCGTGGATCAAACCGTGGA
>JBDUAX010000252.1:0-6814 GCA_040004455.1 Gemmatimonadaceae bacterium | reverse complement strand
GGCTTCCAGCTGTTATTGGTGGTGTCAGCGTCCATCCAAATGCCACCGTCGAGTGTGATGGAAGTGACGGCCTTCTTCGTGGAAATAGTCGCCATGCCCTGCGTCTGATTGGCCTCCCAGAACGCTGAGCTCTTGTGTACGACCTCGGTAGTACCGTCCGCATACGTGACGCTGAGATCGAACGGCGCAACGAAGCCGCCAATGTTTTGCACGGTTACCGTAACGTTAGTGGAATTCTTGACAACGTTTGAAATCGCCAGGTCGATATAACCGTTGGTGAAATACCAGTTCCGCCAGAACCAATTGAGATCCTTTTTTGTGACGTCATTCATGGTGTTGAAGAAATCCCACGGAATGGGATGCTTGCCATTCCAGCGCGCCATGAATTCGCGCAGCGCCTTCCCGAACTGTTCGTCGCCGAGCATGTCTTTCACGGCGAGATATCCAAGTGCCGCCTTGCCATATGCATTGTTTCCCCACGCCGAACCATTCAGCACGTCCTCTGGAGTAATGATTGGCAAATCCTGCACGGGCGACGGATCGCTGATCCAACCTTTCACGCGAAAGTCTTTGAAGAACTCGATCGCGCGTTTTGCACCGAGGTCGTTGGTGCCAATGAGATACTCAAAAGTTGTCGCCCATCCTTCGTCCATGAATGCATAGCGCGTTTCATTGATTCCCATGTAAAACGGAAACCACGTGTGCGCAATTTCATGCTCGGCAACAAATCGCGAAAAGATTGTATCAGGCGTCGAACTGTCATTCACCATCATGGGATATTCCATATCGGCACTCCCCTGCACAATCGTTGTCTTCTCATACGGATAGGGCACGCCGGGCCAGTTGTGCGACAACCAGAACAGCGAGTGACGCCCGAATTCCACCATATGATGAAAATCTGCAGCATTGTCATTGAACGCGGCCTGCACGCTGGCGCGCCGCCCTTTGGCGGTGTCAACAAACACGCTTGCGGCATCCCACACATAGTGATCGCTGATATTGAACGTCACGTCGGGAACGTTTGTCGCAACGAAGTGCCAGCTGTTGTTGCCTTGTGTTGTTACCTGATGCGCAGCAAGGTCGGCCGCTGTTACCACATGAATGACTTCATCCGACGTCAATGAGGCGCGGTATCGTTCAGCCACCGGCGCTTGCAGCACATCGCTGGCGTTGGTGAACGTGCCCGTACCCCATACGACGTAGTTCGCGGGCAATTTCAGCGTGACATCATAGTCATTGAAATCGCTGTAGAACTCCTGCGCATCGGTGAAGTCCATGGTGTCCCAGCCGTTGTAATCGTCGTACACGGCGACACGCGGATAAAAATACGCCAGATAAAACGTGTTGGCATCGAGCATTCCCTCGCGACCAGCCTCCTTCGAAATTTCGTAGTGCCAGTCGAAGGCGAGCTTGATCGAATCGTGCGGCATG
The DNA here is from genome assembly GCA_040004455.1 of Gemmatimonadaceae bacterium. Lineage (GTDB taxonomy): Bacteria > Gemmatimonadota > Gemmatimonadetes > Gemmatimonadales > Gemmatimonadaceae > Gemmatimonas. The sequence continues at coordinate 5,383 of JBDUAX010000252.1, read as the reverse complement.
AGCGGCATCGGCAAGCGCACGCGCCGATAGGTAAACGCACCGACATCCGACCACGATTGCTTTTGACCGTTGACCGAGAATGCATCTATGTGAATGCCCGAATTCAGATAGTCATCGCTTGCACCACTTTGCCTGGGAGCCCCAGGCTTGTGAATGTTGAGGAAAAGCTTGATGACGACACTCGACAGCGTGTCGGGCGAATTGTTCGCGTAGTTGATTTGCTCACTACCGGTCACGGTGCGATTGGGAGGGGCCGCCGTAATTGTGATGGCGTACTTTCCGCTATTCTGCCAATAGTTTTTACCCGGCCTGCCGTCTGGAGATCGCGTGCCTTTGGCATACGCTTTGGTAACGGCCCGCGGCATGTAAAGCGATGTTGGCGCGGCGTTCGTGAGCATCGGAAGCGTAAGCAGTGCTGCCGCCCACGTGCTTGCACGGGACGCTTGAACGCGTGACCACTGCCTACTGAAAAATGATTTCGGCACTATTTCACTCCGGCAAAGTCGATAAACCCCTTACGTGCATCCGTTGACAACAATGAAACCTGCAAGCGATCGCCAACATCAAGTCCGTGTTCGCCACGCATCACCCGCCCTTCAACGGGCGGCATCATCAAACGTACATACGTGCCCTGCGGCGTCACACCCGTCACAATCGCGTCGAACCTTTCGCCGATTCTGTTTGCCATCGACGCCGCTGCGCTTTCCTTTCGAACGAGTCGCTCAACTTTACGGGCAGCGTTTTCGCGTTCGGTACTGTGCGTGGCAATGTCGGTGAGTTGCTGCGGCGAGTACGGCGCAGCTTGGTTGCTTAACACCGCCTTCAGCAATCGTTGCGTGACAAGATCGATGTAGCGGCGATTAGGCGCGGTAGAGTGGGTGTAGTAGTGCGCAGCCAAACCGAAATGCCCAGCTTCAACGGCACCCGGTTCATGCATTTCGTATTCACCTGGGCCAAGCAGCTTGACCACCGCCAGTGAGAGTTCGGCGAAATGCGTTGGGTCGACCGCCTGCCTTTTGGCAAGGAATGCTGCGAGCGCGGGAGCATTGGGAGTGTCTGGCAGCTTTTCACCTATTTTTCCCGCAAGTTCAACAATGCGATTCCATCGCTCCGGTGTGCGTACCACCCGACGAATGGAAGCTGTTTTCTTCTCGTCGAGAAATCCGGCCATGACAACGTTCGCCGCTACCATGAAATCTTCGATGAGATGGCTGGCACGACTGCGCCGCACGAGTTCAATACTGATCGAACCATCCTTACCAATCACCGACTCGGCTTCGATCGTGTCAAAGCTCAGAGCGCCGCGTTTCGTTCTTTCAGCGCGCAGCAACGTAGCCGCCTCGTCCTGCAAACGAATTTGGTCCTGAATTGCCGGCGTTGCTGATGTCGGAAGACTCCCCTTCCCGTCCAGCCAATCACCCACATTGCCGTACGCAAGTTTCGAATGGTTTTTTGCGTACGCGAGATACACGTTGTGCGAACTCATCTCGCCGGTTTTCGTTACGACAAACTCAATCACGATTACCGGCCGGTCATTGTTTTCGCCGAGTGACGTGAGTTGTGTTGAGAGGCGCTCCGGCAGCATCGGAAATGTCACGACGCCCGTGTACACCGACGTCGCGTTGAGCGCGGCATGCTTGTCAATTGCCGAACCCATTGCGACCGTGCCTGCAACATCCGCGATCGCCACACGCACTTTGATATCGCCATTGGGTAACCGTTCGGCCACCTCCAACTGATCGAGATCGACCGACGTGTCGTTATCGATTGACGACCAGGGCAACGCGCGCAAATCCTGAATGCTGGTTGCGGACTCGGTCGTGGGGTCGACAGCGTGCTTTGCTTCATCGAGAACAGCGGCGGGAAAGTCGGCTTCAAAGCCAGCTGAAACCATCGCGTTGTGCGCCGCGGCCCGCAAATCAAAGTGGTCGGACATCAAATGAGAATATTGTGTCATGGTGTGCGCTACAAAGTCTGTTACGGGGTGTGTTACAACAAAAGCGTTTCGACGCGATGTCCGTGCACCACGTTTTTCATTTCTGACCACTGAAACACGGTAAACTTTCCGTCCTGTGATGCTACGAGCGCAACTGCATCGTGCTGATCGTGAATGAACTGCACCGCCGACAAGTGGCGCGTTCCGCCAATCAACGCGGGATTTATGTACTCCGGCACTCGCCCTTCAATTGGTTCAGTCATCAACACGCGATCGGCCTGGTCGCTGCCAACACGCCGAATAATCTTCGCGCCAAACGCCAGCAAATCGTAATTCGCGTTGAGTACTGTTGCACCGTCAACCGCGGTCAGGCCAATGACATGATCAACTGCCAGTCGAACAGCCTCGTCCTTCGCACGACCACTATCCTGCTCGGCATTGTGGCTCAGTGCTTCTGCCAACGCCGTGTACGGCGGTTCGATTGAATACGGAATTGGGTGCGCGACCGATTCCTTCCATGCGAAATTGTCAGGCACAATCAAGAGCAACGCACCGCGCTTGTGCGCACGCATCGATACTGACAGCTGCACGATAGCGCTTCCCGATTTCTTTTTCCCCTTGTGCGGCTTGAAGCCCAGCAGGAATGAAATCAATTGTGGACAATTGGACGGCGTCGCAACGCCCTCGTCAACGATTTTCACTTCGTCGCCATCGAGCACCGCCATGTTCACGTACTTCACGCTGTCATCCACGTGACGATGCTTGAACACCAACACACCGGGCGCGAGTACTTCGATCACCACGCAAAAGGCCGGAATGCCGCGCGTGGTTCCCCACATGTGCAACTTGCCATTAATTGGCCACACTCCCAGGTGAATTCCTGGTCGTTCAACGGCCGGCGCGAGATGTGCAAGCGCGGCCGCGGTCATTTCAATTGGTTTGCCAAATAGCAGCGGGCAATCGCTGGTGCCGGACGCTGTTATCGCGAGAGAAATGCGCGGCGAAAATCCTTCCTCATGACGAAGACTCGCCCAAAACGCTGCATCAACTACGGCGGCAATTTCGTGAACGGGGGGCAACACCGCGAGGTCGTGATTGCCGCTTTCGTGAGCGGCGGCCATCTGTCGCGCCAAATTCGACGCAATGCGGGTAGCGATTGGCTGAGCTGCTGGGAAGCGCGGATCCATGCCGAAACATACTGACGAGTCCACGCCATTCGCCCTCATTCGGCCGCAATTTCTTTCATCTATAGCCCTCTCCTTGCCGCTCGGCTCCTCTGCTCACAGCTTCATGGCGACCGTCCAGCCGCTCCCCGCAACCGGCGGGCCGTGTTTGCCTCCGCGTTCCTCGGCAAAGCGTTTCACGTTCGCTCCCCCCATAGGATTTACATGTCCGCATCCCGTTCTGTCGTTCGCCGATTGAGCAGTTGGCGCCCATCCAGCGCTTCGCGGATCTTCGCGCAACGCCCATTTGTCGCTTCGCGCCTTCTCGCGCCGCGATTCGTCGCAACGTTGCTCGCGTTGGCGTCCCTTCCCACAGCTGCGTCGGCCCAGCGGGGCGGCGGCGGCGCCAACGCTCAGCCGCGCGACCCCATGCAGGAACTGCTGCCGTTGCGCCCCACGCGCACGCTGTCGTTCACAACAAAAAGCGGAAACTGGATGTCAGTTGACGTCAACAAAGACGGCAACCTGCTCACCTTCGATCTACTCGGTGACATCTACACGATGCCGTTGTCCGGTGGCAAGGCGACGGCGTTTACGCGTGGCATGGGCTTCGATGCGCAACCGCGCTTCTCCCCCGATGGCAAGAAAATTGTGTTCGTAAGTGATCGCACGGGTGGCTACAACTTGTGGACCATTTCGGTTGATAAGAAAGACACTGTGCAAATCACGACTGGCAATACCAACACGTACGAATCACCAATCTGGACGCCGGACGGCAAGTACATCATTGCCACGCGCGGCACAAAATTGTGGTTGTTTCCGGCCGATGGTGGAACTGGTATTCAGCTCATTCGTCCAGATGCTGCAGCCGCGGCCGGCGGTCGCGGTGGCGCTGCAGGTGCAGCTGACGTCACGCGCGAAGAAGGCCCCGCGATGGGCAAGGATGCGCGCTACATCTACTTCGCGCAGCGTCGCGGACGTTGGGTGTACAACACGAAGTTGGGTGACTACGACTTGATGCAATACGACCGCGAAACCGGTCAGGTGCAAACAAAAGAGAATCGCTGGGGATCGGCATTCCGTCCAACGCTTTCTCCCGATGGAAAATGGTTGGTGTACGGCACGCGCTATGTCGATCACACTCGTTTGCGCATTCGCAACCTCGCGAACAACGAAGAAGAGTGGTTGACGGGTCAGGTGCAGCGCGACGATCAGGAGTCACTCGCCACGCTCGATGTGTATCCGGGCATGTCGTTCACCCCCGATTCGAAGAGTTTGATAACGACGTGGAACGGCAAGTTGTGGAAGATTGCAATCGACACAAAAGTCGCCACCGAAATTCCGTTCGAAGCCGATGTTGTGCAACCACTCGGCCCGCACGTTGCGTTTGATTATCCGATTTCCGATTCGTCAACCTTCACGATCAAGCAAATTCGCGACGCCGTTGCAAGCGCGGATGGAAAGCGTCTTGCGTTTGTTGCGCTCGATCACTTGTACGTGATGGATTACCCGAACGGCACACCTAAGCGCGTTACGAATTCCAACTACGGTGAATTCGAGCCAGTGTGGAGCCCCGATGGACAGTGGTTGGCTTACACGACGTGGGCCGACAGCATTGGCTATTTGCAGCGCGTGCGCAGCGATGGCAGTGGTTCACCGCAACGCTTGACGCCCCAGGAAGGCATGTGGACGAATCCTGTTTATACGCCGAATGGGCAGCGCATTCTCGCATCGCGTTCACCGTCGCGTAGCTTCCGCACAGCAGGTGGCGGTGGTGGACGGGGTGGTGGCAACAGTGAACTTGTCTGGATACCCGCGGCCGGCGGCGAAGGCACGCACATCGCGGCCGGCGCTCAAGCCATTCATTTCTCGCAACGTGATACGTCGCGCATTTTCGCGTACAGTGCGCAGCGCGGCATTTACTCGATGCGTTGGGATGGAACTGACCTCAAGAACATTACGCGTATTGCGGCCGGTGGTGCTGGCGCAGCGGGGGGCGGTGGTGGTCGTGGTGGTGGTGCAAGTTGGGCGCAGCTCTCCCCCGACGGCACGCACGCGCTCGCGCAAATCAATCTGGATTTGTACTACATCCCCGACATTCCGTGGCCAGGCGGCACTGAGCCAACTATCACGGTAAGTGAAGGGGGTCGTGGCGGCGCAGCGGGAGGCGGACAGGATTTCCCGTCGCGCAAACTCACCGACATTGGCGCGCAATTTCCGTCGTGGAGCGACGACAGCAAAACCATTCACTGGTCAATTGGCAACGCGCACGCCGTGTACGACA
>JBDUAX010000650.1:0-2055 GCA_040004455.1 Gemmatimonadaceae bacterium | reverse complement strand
GCTCGCGAGCATCTTGTCGAAGTACGCGGGAGTTCGTGGAGTGCTGTTCGATCTTCCACAAGCAACCACCGAAGCATCTGCGCTTTTGAACGATCGTCGAGTTGCCGAACGCGTTACCACGGAGCACGGCAGTTTTTTCGACGGCGTTCCAGCCGGCGGCGGCGTGTACATCCTCTCACATATCATTCACGATTGGAGCGACGAGCAATCACTCGCCATCCTCAAACGCTGTCGTGCCTCGATGAAAAATGACAGCCGTTTGTTGTTGATAGAGCTTGTATTGAACGAAGAAGGTGTTTCAGGCTTTGGAAGTGCCGATCTGGTAATGATGACGTTGCTGGGTGGCGCTGAACGCACGACGAGTGAATACGCAGAGTTGTTCTCGCGTGCTGGTCTCAAGCTATCGAGAGTTGTCCGTACGACAACCAGTGCGAGTATCATTGAAGCGGTTTGCGCGTGAAAGTCCGCAAGGGCGTTTGACCACGGCGCATCCACGCCGCGGGTTTGGGTAGTCTCAGTACGCAATCGGGCCATAAATGCTGCTAAATATTGTCCGCTTCGCGCATTACATTCCGACGACCACAACGCAGCATTCCGACGACCCCAACGCAGCATTCCGAACGCTCATACTCAACACGCCACCCCACCATGGCCGACACACAAAAGCAGAATCCGCTCACGCTGATCATGAAGATCAAGTCGCCGGCCGACGCCGCCGCGCTGAAAGGCATGCTCACCAAGTTCCTGTCGCTGCCGCGTAACCAGAATCCAATTGACGTGGCGCTCGACAAGCTCGCCAAGGTGCACTTCGCGCGTTTTGTATTTCTTGACGACGACACGCGCCTCGCCGTGATCACCAGCTACGACGATTCGTTTGAGGATTATATCAACGATTTCATCGACACCATTGGCGACATCTTCAATGCGCTACTCGCGCACATGTCCGACGCATCGCCAATTCCGGTGCAGCAACATCGCGCGGCGTTTCTTGAGTACGTGCGCGCGAACGACCTCACGAGCTTTGGTGCATTTTACAGCGCTTACCCAACGCTTGGCGTGAAAACCATTCTCGCAAACGCGCGCGACGCTGAGTAACCGAGTCCCCGCGCAGCCGAATCCGATTAATGTCCGAAAACGAAATCCGTACGACCGGTACGCATCACATGGTGCGCACCGGTACGTATTCCATTTATGCCGGGCCTCCGCTCGACCTCGCGGATATTCAGGGGGTCGTGCTGCGCAGTTACAAAATGGCGCTGCTGCGCGCGATGGTGTGGCGCATCGATAACGCAGAGCGCGCCAAAGAGTGTTTGCGCCATTTGAGTGACGCCAACGCACCGTCGTTTGGGGTGCAGAATTCAGTGGCCTGGGAAACAAAACCTGAGTACTGCCTGAACATTGGGCTGAGCGCGGACGGGTTGCGCGCACTTGGTGTTGCCGACGAAACCATGCAGACATTTCCCGCGGAGTTCTTAGCGGGAGCGCTTGGTCGCGCTGCGTTTGTTGGCGATAGTGGTTGCAACGATCCGAGCAACTGGATTCCTGCATTCAATTCAAATCAGATCCACATTTTGATGTGGTTGAATGCGCGTTCGTTGGACGTGCTTGAATCGGTATCAACGAAACTTCGCGACAAATGGAGTGGCGCCGTGACTGAAGTTTTCAGTCGCGACGGTTACTTGCCGGCCGATCATCGCGCGCACTTTGGATTTGTTGACGGTATTTCACAGCCGCGCGTTGACGGTGTTCCGGTGCAGCGTTCAGATACGCCTACGAGTCCTGAGTTTGGCGATCCGCTGGACTTTGTGCCGCCGGGCGCATTCGTGTTGGGCTTTGAAAGTGGACATACGGGGCACTTTTATCCGAAGCCGTCTCCTGACGCACTTGGCAACAACGGCAGCTTTGCCGCGCTTCGCATTCTCGAGCAGGATTGCGCGGGTTTCGAAGATTTCTTGAACGAGTCTGCCGAAAAAACAGGCCTCGACGCCGAACTGATTGCTGCAAAACTGATTGGTCGCTGGCGAAGCGGTGCGCCGCTGTCACTCGCGCCTGAAT
>JBDUAX010000251.1:0-6826 GCA_040004455.1 Gemmatimonadaceae bacterium | reverse complement strand
TCATCAACCTCCTTCCCGATTTTCTCGCAGTCTTTCACAGCACCGATCGAGTTTCCGCGTATCACGCCTACTTCGATCGGCACCGTGCACTACTCTCGGCTTATTGGGACAATTACGTCATCGAGCCGCAGGGGCCACATTTCGAAGAAGTGGTTCGCAATACGTGCACGGCATCGCGCGACGATTTACTCGCACTCCTCGAACGCACCGACATCGTTGCGCTCGCGCGACAAGCTGAGCACAAAATTCAGATGTTGCTTGAGCCCGACATTCCGTTCGACGTCGTGCTCATGGTTGGTGTTGGAGCGGCCAACGCCGGTGAGCTTGTTATCGACGGACGTGGAATCGCATTCATTTGCCTCGAACATTTCACGGGCGTTACGAACACCGAAACCCAAGGGCTCGGACTCGACCCCGAACTGATTCCACTCTGGCTCGCACACGAGCTGTCGCACGTCGTGCGCTACACATCACCAACGAGTCGCAGCGAAATGCGCGATCTCGTGCTCGACGCTGGTGGCTACTACTCGTACTGGGAAACGGGACGCCAGGCGTCGCTCCGCGAATTGCTCGCCAATGAAGGACTCGCCGTTCAAGTCTCGCAGGCGGTCAGCCCGGGGCACGCGTCGTGGGAGTACTTCGGTTTCGCGCGCAAACAGTACGCGCGTGTTCGCGAGCTCGAGCCAATGCTCGCACGCGCCGCCACTGCCGATCTGGAACGATCGGGCCTGGGTTTGCGCCTTCGCTTTCTTTCCGGCGGTATGAGCGAAGAAGTGCGTACTATTGAAAAAATCGTATTTCCTGAACGCGCCGGCTACTTCATGGGCGCGCGAATGGTCGAACCGGCAATCACGGCCCGCGGCTTCGCATGGGCCGTACGAGCCAACGCACACGAGCTGGCGAATGTTGCGTACCCGGAAATGAGCGGAGAAGGAGCGAGGACGGCCTAGTGCATTTGCGTGGGGCTATTTCCCCACGCAAAAATCGCGGAAGAGTCTGTCCAGGACGTCGTCGACGTTAATTGCTCCTACAAGTTCATCCAGCGTGTGCGCAGCGGAACGTAAATGCACCGCCGCGATTGTCGCCGGCACTTCCTCCTCGCGCCACGCGCGCTCGAACGCAACGACTTCCTCCAGGGCGCCCGCAATCGCCACCCGATGACGCTCTCGCGTCAGCCTTGTGTCTTCAGTGCTCGTCGACAGTGCGCTGTCATCGGACAGTTGTGCGACGATCGCCGTCAGGAGTTCGCTTAATCCGGTGCCGCGTTCGGCGCTCGCGGCCAGAACATTTTCTCCAGTCGCACTCACCGCTAGTTCCAAGTCACGCGCGAGATTCGCTCGTCCATCAGACTTTGTGAGTACCGCGAGCATCGGCGAGTTCGTGAGAGGCCGCACGCGCTCAAACGTCGCGAGCAATCCCTCGACATTCTCGGCGCACGCCAAAACGAGTTGCGCGTTTCCGACATAGCGCTCGCTCACTTCAATGCCCAACCGCTCAACAATGTCGTCCGTTGTGCGAAGACCCGCGGTATCCACCAACCTCAAGGGAATTTTCGGCGTATCGAGCAGTGCCTCAATTGCGTCGCGTGTCGTTCCTGGAATTTCTGTGACCAGCGCGCGCCCCTCGCCCAGCAAAGCGTTGAACAGCGACGACTTGCCCGCGTTTGGCGGACCAGCAATGACAACCAGCGCGCCATCACGCACTAATGCAGCGCGCGGCGCCGTTGCCAGCAACGACTTCAGCTGATCTCGAACGCGGTCAGTTGCCGCCGCAATTCTGGCCGGAGCAATTGGTCCATCGTCTTCCTCCGGAAAATCGATGTCGTACGCCAACAGCACTTCCAATCCAATGATTTCACCTCGCAATGCCATCAACCGGCGGGACAATCCACCGTCAAGTTGCGCAAGCGCCTGACTCTGCATGGCGCGAGTTCGCGCGTCCACTAAGTCGGCAATCGCTTCGGCTTGCAGCAAGTCAATGCGTCCGTTCAACAGGGCGCGACGGGTGAATTCACCCGGTAGCGCCTGACGCGCGCCGGCCGCAATGCACGCCGCCAATACCACGCTCGGCACCACCTGTCCGCCGTGCGTTGAGAGCTCAACGACGTTCTCGCCGGTAAACGAATTCGGAGCGGCGAAATACGTTACCAACGCATCATCGATTACCGAACCATCGGTTGGATCGCGCAACGCGCACCGCGTCGCAACGCGCGCCCCGATGTCGCGCGACACACCGAGTTTTTCGGCAATATTCAGTGCATGGAACCCTGACACCCGAATCAGTGCGACCGCGCCGCGACCACTGGCTGTAGCAATGGCGGCGATAGTCTCATCGCCGCCATTGAATGACACAGTTGTTCGTTGAACCATTGCTTCGTGCGCTATCCTCGCACGAGCGGCTGCGCAGCTGCCTTGCTGCGCTCATGCGCGATCAACCACTGTTGCGGCAACGACGCCAGGTTTTGCACGAGGTAGTACAAGTTCAATCCTGACGCCATGTTAAAGAAGAACAGCAGCATCATGGCCGGCATCATGTACATCATGATCTTCTGTTGGTCGTTTGCCTTCATCCCCTTCATGCCAATCCACGACAACGTCATAGCAGTAATTGCGACGGCCACAGGCAGCACGAAGAACGGATCGCGAATGGAAATGTCCGGCAACCAGAGGAACGGTACGCCGCGAAATTCGATCGTGTTTTGAAACACAAAAAACAACGCAAAGAACACCGGCAGCGGAATCAACATTGGCAAACACCCTGACAGCGAACTGAAGGGGCTCATGTTGTGTTCTTTGTACAGCTTCATCATTTCCGTCTGAAGCCGCTGCGGATCGCTCTTGTACTTGGTTTGAATGGCTTGCAACTCGGGCTGAATGCGCTGCATTGCCATCGACGTACGCATCGCCTTTTGATTAAGCGGCCACAGGAGAATTCGCACGGTGACACCAAACAGCACCAGAATCCAACCATATCCGAGGCCGAGTGTGGTTTTCATCCAGAGCAGAACGCGAATGACCATTGTGGCGAACGGCTGCACAATGCCCTGCATGAATCCGCCGTACGGATTCGAGGTTTCAAACTGACGGCCAACCGCCACAAGCCGTTTGAATTCCTGGGGACCGATGTACAACTCGAACGCGGCATTTCCACTCTTCATTGCAGTCACGATGGTCGCCTGGGCGCGCGTTGCAACCTTCGTTGAACGCACACCGCCCGTGACATCAAGCTCCAGAAATCCTGGTGCGCCTACAGGGGTCAGCGCGCCAACCAGAAAGTATTTGTTTTTCGCAACAACCCACGTAATTGGGCCCGCTTCAATTTTTCGTTCCCCGGGGTCGAGCGAGCGAAACGTAATGCCAATCGGATTTTTGTTTTCCTGCTTGAGTGCGTATGCGAGGTGGTTGGCGTCTTCCGATGTATCGGCTTCTGAAGAATGAAAACCCGGCGGCAAATCCACCAACACAAATCCGCCATCGATACCTTCAACGTGCGTCGCAATATTTACGCGATAGCTGTCTGGACGAAAGCTGTACTCGATTGAAATGGGGTTCGCGCCGAGCGTCGCATCGTAATGCACCACTGTGTTGCCATTGGCCGTACTGCGTGTTGAACGAAATGCAGTTTGGTCGAGTCGCGTGGTATCCCCCTTCGGACCCACCAGACGAAACGAAATGAGTTTGTCCCCCGCGCGTGCGAGCTCCACCGGATCGCCTTTAACGCGCGATTTGTTTTCGAGCGCCTTGTAGTCGCGCATTTGCGCACCAATCAGTGCGGCTCCGCGACTCGACGTGCGATAAACGGTGCGAGCGGTTTCGACCGACGTGGTATCGATGATAATCGTTGCGGCTGCTTCAACAGGGTTGCTCACACCCGCCGCAGGTGCACCAACAGTGGCAGGTTGTGTTCCGTTTGCGGTCGGCACACCCGTTACTGCACGAGTAGCGCTGTCGGCCGTTGCCATTCTGGCCAGACTATCCGCTGTCGCTTTAGCCGTTGTTGTCGGCTTCGGTGGCGGAAACAGCATGTTGCTGATGAGAAGTACTGCGGCCATCAGTACGACGGCCAGAATTAGTCGACGAGGTTCCATAGAGAGCGAAGCGTACTACTGAAAAACTTCGCGCAAACTCACCGTTGCGCGTTCAGGGGACCGGGTCAAATCCGCCGGGTCGGAAAGGATGACAGCGCCCAATGCGACGAAGCGCCAGCCAACCACCTCGCAACGCACCGTGGCGCTCGAGCGCCTCAATCGCGTAAGCCGAGCAGGAAGGATAATAGCGGCACGAGCCACCGAAGATGGGTGACAGAACCACCTGATAAGCGCGCACACCAACTACGAGCGCACGCCGGGGCAATTGCCCGAGAACTGACATGCGTCTTCTTACGCCGCCGGTGGCATTGGAGGTTCGTTCTTCCCCGAGGCTCGTGTTAGCTGATCGCCTAACTTGCGAATTTCCGAGCGTAGTGTTTCGAAGTCGCGGTCATACGCTCGCGGAACGGTTCGAAGCACTAGGTCGACTGCGCTTAATAAGGGCAGCAGCTCGACTCGAATGAGTTCGCGCAGCCGTCGCTTGAGGCGATTGCGGTCTACGGCACTGTGGCCGTAGCGCGGTACTACAACTCCCACACGCGCCAATACACGAAGGGAAGCGACCGCGCGCACGTCCAATGACGCAGTGCGCACTCGCTTCCCTTCTTTTCGTACTTGTTCGATTTCAGTGCCGCGCGTAACTCGCTGATTACGCGGAAACGTGCGCGACTGACTCGAATTATCAGGCAGTGTTGTACTTGTTCGGGATGACAACCGTCAAAACCTTGCGTCCCTTTTTACGGCGACGGCTCAACACAGCGCGCCCCCATTTCGTCTCCATGCGCGCCCGAAATCCATGCTTGCGCACTCGGCGCGTATTGCGGGGACGGTAAGTTGGCTTTCCCATGATCTATGCTCGTGCTGTGCTGCGAATTGATTACAAAAGCGACGCCAGATATGACATCCGTTAGCCTCGCAACATAAGGCAGCGCTTGGGCTTTGGTCAAGTCACCCGTAGTGTCGGTTGATGTCGGCATGATCTCGCGATGGTCACGCAATTGACTTATCCACATCGCGCACGGTAGCTTCGGCCCCCCGCTCGTGATCCGCTGTGCCCCCGCCCCCCGCCCCCGTTGATGTCGCTCACGCCTGTCGAACTCTGGGATCGCCTGCGAAATCGCGCCCGACAGGTGCTGTCCGAACAAATCTATCGGACGTGGCTTGAGCCCACGGAAGCGCTCTTCCTGGAAGGCAACACCCTCATCGTAGGGGCGCCCGACCAGTTTTCGGCCGATTGGAACGAATCGAAGCACGCCGACATGCTCACGAGTTTTGCCGGCGTCGCGTTGGGCCACCCCCTCACGGTTCGCTTCAAGGTTACCGAGGAACGGCTGGCTCGGGCGCAGATGGACATGTTCGTGCAGCCACCTCCGGCCGCGATTATCGCGCCACCACTGCGCCAACAACAGCGTCTTTCGACGCCACTAAACCCAAGATATACGTTTGACCAATTCGTGATTGGTCGGTCCAATGATGTCGCGGCTGCAGCCGCCCAGGCCGCCGCCATGTCGCCCGGAAAGGTGTACAACCCCCTCTTCATTTACGGCGATACGGGGCTGGGCAAGACGCACCTCATGCAGGGGATCGCGCACGACCTGCTGCGGCGCACACCATCGCTCCGCCTGGCTTATGTCGGCACCGAGCAATTCACGAATGAATTCGTCGGGGCCATTCAGTCCGGTACCATGGGCGATTTTCGGCGTCGCTTTCGCGAAATCGACCTGCTACTGGTCGACGACGTGCAATTCCTGAAGGGCAAGGAAAGCACGCAGGAAGAATTCTTCCACACATTTAACGCGATCTACGAAGCCGGCCGGCAGGTGGTCCTCACCTCCGATCGGCCTCCGAAGGAAATACCCGGTCTCGAAGCGCGACTCGTATCCCGCTTCGAATGGGGCATGGTCGCGAACATCGACTCCCCCGATCTCGAGCATCGCGTCGCTATTCTGAAAAAGAAGGCCAGCCTCGACCATCTCGAACTGACCATCCCCGACGAAGTCATCGAGTTCATAGCACAGCACGTGAAATCGTCGGTGCGCGAGCTCGAAGGTTCGATCATCAAGTTGCTGGCCTACGCTTCGCTCAAGCATCGCGAGATTTCCGTGGACCTCGCGCGGGAAGCGTTGCGGGACAAGTTGCGTGGACAGGCCGAATTTCCCGACGTTCCGCCCACGACAATCACCGTTGCGACTATTCAGCAGGTCGTCGCACGCGAGTGGGGCGTAACTCCCGATGGCCTCCGCTCAAAAACCCGCACCAAACAGCTCACAACGCCCCGCCAGGTCGCGATGTACCTCTGTCGTGAGCTCCTGGCACTCCAACTGGTTGAAATCGGTAACGCGTTTGGTGGGCGCGATCATTCAACCGTTATTCATTCGCTCGAACGTGTTGCCGAAGACACGATCGGCGAGCCCGGTTTTTCGGAGCGTGTTCTCAAGGTTCGGACGATGTTGGAAACGCTGCGGACAACGGGAAAACTTGGGACTTAACCCCCGCCGTTCCACATCGCCCCACAACTTTCACACGAAGTCACGTGGAAACGCGGTGAGATTGTTGGCGCGCCAACATCGAACAAACATTATCTGACGTGGCGAAAGTCCTTTCATAAACGTACTTTGCGGCGTCTGTTCACAGTTCCACATGCTCTACTGCTACTACGAGTTTTTCTATCTAAGAAAGACTAATAACAGCAGTCCCTCACAGTTTTGCGCATGCGCTTCACGATCTCTCGCGAAAAAC
>JBDUAX010000649.1:0-2058 GCA_040004455.1 Gemmatimonadaceae bacterium | reverse complement strand
GTTCTCCACTGCAGCAAACGTCCAATCATTCCGTCTGTTGCTTTCGGCGCAGCATCACCGGCTTGATTCGTAACAACAATCATTCCGAACCCGGCATCGGGCGCCAGCCACGCCAGTGCGTAGTTCATTGTGTTCGAGCCCGCGTGCGTGAGCGTGCGACCAGTAGGGCCGGCCCAACCGCGTTTCGTGGTGAGCCAACCCATCGCGTAACCGTCTGTTGATGAGTTGACGACCTGTGCGCTTGTGAGCACGTGCGATGTCTCGCGAGTCCACGGTGATTTCATTCCCGCCTCAGCGCGCAACACTGTTTGTATCCACAACGCCCAATCGCCGATTGACATGTTGGCACGACCGGCGGGGCCCATCACTGGCGGATTGTCAGAGTTCGGACCGGGCGCGACTTCAATGCGATTGCTTCCGTTAAAGCGATACTGCCACGGCTGATCTTCCTTGCCGGCGGTTCCCGCAGCGCCCCAACTCACAGTCGTCATGCCGATTGGTTTGAACAACAAATCGTTCATCAATTGTTCGTACGAGGCGTTCATCAAACGCTCGGCGATTGCGCCAGCGAGTGTGTAGTTGGAGTTCGCGTACGAGTATTTTCCGCGTGGTGATGCCGGAGTTTGCTCCAATACCCATTTCGCAAACGCGAGGCGCTGTTCGCGCTCGGTTGCCTGATTGAACGGGATGGTTGCGTTGGGAACAAGACCGCTTTGATGCGAAAGCAATTCACGAACGGTGATCGTTTTGTATTCGTCGCGCATGGTGCCCGCCAACTCTGGAAACAACTCGGCCAACGTTGAAGTCCATTGCAACTTGCCGCGATCGACAAGCACGCCAATGAGTCCGGCCGTCATCGCTTTGAGATCGGATCCCAAATGGAAGTGGTCGTTGATGGTGACCGGAACCGTGCCGTGATAGCGGCGAAAGCCGCTTACACCGATAGCGACAATGCTGTCCTTCGTAACGAACGCGGCTGCGAGTGCGGGGAGGTCGTTGGCGGTGCGCACGGAATCAAGCAGGCGCGTGATATCGGTTTCAACGCGCGCTGATTGCGGCTGCGCTACAACGGTTGACGTCGCGAGTGAACAGATTGCGAAGGCGTTAATTAGAATTTTGAAATTACGCATGACTTGAATGGAGCGAGCCAGGCTTCAGATTGCGAGAAACAGACATCAACGATTTCTGTCGCGAGTTTTAGAAATGGTGAGTGTGGTGCTTATAGCAAGCGCAAGTCTTTTTCAACGAACGCCAATACGCGCAGTGGACTACCACTTCCGTTCACGATCTTGAGTGGCGCTGCAACAACAATCGCACCGGTTGCGGGAAGTTGATCGAGATTCTGCAAGCTCGCGAGACCAAATTTGCCTGCGCCATGCATGATGGTGTGATTCGGAAACGGTGGCGTGAACGTTCCAGCCTGCCCCGCATCGGTGCCAACTGTTTCGACTCCAACACCAATTACATCGCGCTCAGCGGCGAGCAGTTGGGACGTGGTCTGATGAAAGCCAGGGCTGTGCGGACCGTCCGCTTTGACATTGAGAAATGATTCCGCGGATTTGCGTTTGCTCCAATCGGTGCGAAGCAGAACCCAGGCGCCCTTTGGAATGCGACCGTGTTGTTTTTCCCAGGCGGCAACGTGTTCGGGCATCAACAGAAAATCTTCGTTGGCGGCCACGTCGCGTGAGATGTCGATCACGCACGCGGGGCCGACGCAACGGCCGGCGGGAATCGTATCGGTGGTGTTGTGCGGGAGATCCTTACCTGTAATCCAGTGAACAGGCGCATCGAAGTGCGTACCGGTGTGCTCACCCATGTGGAGCGTGTTCCAATACCAACCGGGGCCCGCGGCGTCAAAGTGCGAGATGACGTCGATGGTAACGCCGGGAGAGGCGCCGAACTGCGGGGGGAGGCCGATGACGGGAGTGTCGGGGCCCAATGGCTGCGTGAGGTCGACAACGGAGATGGCGCCGGATTGGAGCGCGGAGGTGAACTGGGAGAGGAGGGACATTGGCTTCGTTGGGAGATTCGGTTGGAACTGCGAAAGCAACGGCAACG
>JBDUAX010000250.1:0-6832 GCA_040004455.1 Gemmatimonadaceae bacterium | reverse complement strand
TCATTGTATGAAGCGATGGCGATGCAGTGTGTGCCGGTTGTTGCGGATGTTGGTGGGCAGCATGAGTTGGTGAGCGAAGAGTGCGGCGTGTTGGTGCCGCATGGAGAGGGTGAAGTTGCGCGCTACGTTGTGGCGCTTACGTACGCCGTGAATTCGACGAACATGAGTCGCATGCAGAAAGCGTCGCGGGCGAGGATTGTGAAGGAGTTCAATAGCGCGAGGTGTGTGGCGGGGTTTGAGGCGGTCTTTGAGGACGCGGTGGAGAGAAGAGGGACTGCTGGAGTGTGGGGTGAAGTAAGAGGCGAGTCGGCGAGTGCGGCGCGTGAACTGGCTATTGGAGGATTGGAGACCATGCGGAGACATTTTTGGCGGAGTGTGCGGTAGCTGCGACTGGGCTCATGTGAAGGCCTGGCAACTGCAAACTGCACTGACGCGGAGCCGCGGAGAACTAACAACAGCGTTCACGCGATGGCAACCGAAACGGGGACATCGCTGCAAAATAGAAATTCGCGCGACCATTGCATTCAACATTGCTTTTCTAAAAAAAATGTCTCCGCGCCTCGGCGGCTCCGTTTGAAAAGTTCTTCCGCCGGACTCGCTCAGAGCTTTTTCGGCGCGGCCACGCTCAACGCATTTGCGCGCGCAAGAAGTCTCGCCGCCTTTACGGGCTCCGCGACCTCGGACTGGAATTTCAATAGCGCAATCCAGAGATCGAGTTTGTCCGCATCCCCAATGAGTGCGGCCGCGGAATTCGCATCAAGCATCTCCAGCATTGAACGCTGCGTGCCAAGCAGTTCTACAATGGCGGCATTTGCATCACGCATTACCTCATCACCTGGCGCACCGCCCTCGAGTTTTTCACGCAAGCGCCGCAAAGTTGCAGCAACTTGCTGGATCATGCGCATGAAGTAATCGTCGCGTGCGGGCATGTTTAAAGCATACCGAAATTCGCGCATACGCACCACAGGCGAAACAAATACTGATCCGGCCAGTCAGGGCGTCAGAGCGAAAATTGGGAACGTCACAGAGGGTAGCGATTCAAAGCCAGGCCGCGCGAAGAAATACCCCTGAAACAATCGCACTCCGTTGCCTTCGAACCAAAGGAATTCGTCAACTGTTTCGACGCCTTCAGCAATGATGTCAATTGCAAGATCTTCGCACACCTGAAGGATGGCCCGCACAATGCTCTGGCGCGGACCTCGACGCTGAATATCCCGCACCAGATTCATATCGAGCTTGATAAGATCGGGTTGAAAATCGGCCAACAAATTCAATCCAGAGTGTCCGGCGCCGAAATCATCGATGGCGAGCCGTACTCCGAGGCGCCGGTATTGCGCAACGATATCACTGAAGCGTTGGGGATCGGCGATGACCTGATATTCGGTGATTTCAATAATGATGCGCTCAAGCGCGAAGTTGTTAATCGCAGCATGCCCGTGGAGCGTAGCTGTCTGATCGGCGTCATCACCCAGGCTCTCCGGAAGGGCATTGAGCGTCAAGGAAGATGTCATTCCCAATGACGAGGCCGTTGTTATTGCCTGAATGCGACTGCGACGATCAATCAATTGGTGCGAAGCTTCGTCGAGACCTGACAACACCGAATACGCCGATGTGTTGTCAACACCACGCAGCAATGCTTCGTGCGCAAAAACTGACTTGCTGACCGTGTCGACGATTGGTTGAAACGCGTGCGTAAAGGAGCGAGTCATTCGATGAAATCAGCGCGCGACGTGCCAATCGAATAGTTCAACTGCTGGCGCCGGCCAGCTGGCGACGATTCAGTCGCGTGCGCCAACGTCCCTCTCCAAACGCCTTCAGAAGTTTACGGGCACGGCCGACATCAAGCTTTTCCAGGCAGTTGCGATCTTCAAAAAAGTCATTCTGTCCAACAATCGTTCCCGCATGCTTACCGGCGAGTGATGTGAACCCCATGGTCCATTCGCCGAACGCACGACGCGCGATGGGCTCTCGAATGATGCAAGTTGCCTGTTGGTGTCGCGGGTCGCCTTCAATGCGTTTGAAAGTCGACAAGACGTCTGGTTCACTTCCCTCAAGCACCTGAAAGAAGCTGCCTTCAGTGAACAGCAGCATTCCGGTTACGCCATCGCGCGCATTGTCGCGACGCGCAGCGGCCAGGATTTTCTGCAATTCCGAATTCGTCATCGTCTGGCTCGCAACGCTCGCATATACGAGGTGAATCAGGTTGGACATTGGCACCTATGGAAGAGTTCATCTGCATACTGTAGACGAGTCGATTTGAATCATGTCACCGGTGTCCGACAACCCCGGTGACGGTTACGCAACCAGTCGTAATCGCTTCTGACGGAATTTTTCAACGAGCGGTTCATAACCCAATGCGCGCGCCTGAATAAGCAATCGGTCACGCACCGCGGCCGATGAACTATCACCGGCAGCCAGCAACTGCGCGCACTCGGCACCTAACCAGAGTGCCGCGTACTGATCGTGTTGTTCAGCAACGGCGAGCGCCGCGGTGAGCTGACGCAATGCTGCGTCCAAACCCTCCTCCGACGCCGCGAGGCGAATTGAAAGTGCATCCCACACTTCGCGACCCTGGAACCAGCGCGTTGCACGATTGCCCACCAACAAACGGGCCCGATCGCGTTGACGGGCCGCGCCTCCCATGGTGTTCAAATCCATCTCGGCCAGGCCAATGCCGGCGATCGCACCAATTTGCACATCGATGTGTGTGATATTCTCAGCGAGAATTGCGCAAGCGCCGTACAACTCCAACGCGCTGGCCGCATCACGTTGCGTGCGTGCGAGGTGCGCAAGGTTGTACAACGACGCCAGGCGATATGCCTGGTGCCCAATTGACGTAAAGAGGCCCAGCGCTTCGTCAAAGTGCGCCCGCGCCTTCGCAAACTTGCCAGTTTTCTGCAGTAGCACGCCCAAGTTGAGCGACGCGACACCGGAGAGATCGTTGGCGTGAATTTCGCTGCCAATCTCAACGGCGGTGATATACGAAACTTCGGCGGCCGGATGATTGCCTGCGCGATCCGAGGCGGAGCCAATGTTGATGTGACAACGCAATTGGCCATGTCGATCGCCGAGTTGCGTGTACATGTCGAGAGCACGACGGTAGAGTGGAACGGCGTCGGCAGGACTCGTGGTGAGAAGAACCGAGCCGAGTCGGATGACGGCGTCGGCGTGAAGGGATCCCTGTCCCGTACGTTCGCCAGTTTGCACTGCTTCGCGCGCCAATTGTTCGGCAGTTTGAACGTCGCCCATGCGTTGCTGCAGAGTCGACAGCATGACGAGCAGCGCGACTTCTTCGGAGAGATTGCCGTCATGGCGCGCGCTGGCGAGCAGCTCGGCGCACGATGCAAGCACTTGATCGGCCGGCGCGCCGCGTTGCAGGCGCAGCCGTTCACGCATGCGCTGAGCAGCGGGCAGCATTTCCAGTTCAACGTCGCTCGTGCGCGCGCAGACGAGAACGTTTTCGCAATGGCTTTCCGACAACATGAAGCGGCCGGCAAGTTCTTCGACTTGCGCGAGGCTCCACTCGACCGCCGCGACTTGTAGTCCGGGCTCCGCGTGGCGACGCGCAATGCCGAAGAACTCGGCGGCGCTGTCGTAGGCGTACACAGATTGCGCTTGCTTTCCTGCTTCGTGCGAGGTGCGATAGGCGTCGCTGGATGCACCGGCGATATCGAAATGCACAGCGAGAGCGGCAGGATCACGTCCGGCCATCGATTCGAGTGCGCGTGCCACGCGCTCGTGCATGCGTCGTAGGCGAAGCGGATTGATTCCAGTAAGCAACACGCGCGTCAGTTGCGCGTGCGTGAACGTCAGCAATGGACGCGAACGTGTCGAGGGGGAGAGCACCAGGCTTGCGAGACCTTCATCGAGTGCATCGTGTACGTCGGCTTCGTCGCAGTCGCAGGCGGCGACCAACGCTTCAGGGTCGAATTCACGGCCAATGACCGCAGCCATTGCGAGAATTTCCCGCCGGTTGCGACCAAGTCGTTCAACGCGGCGCTCAATGAGATCTTCAATGGCGCGAGGCAACGAAGGCGTTTCACCCTGGAAGAATTGCCAGCCTTCCCCCGTGCACGCGAGATGTCGATCGTCAACCAAAGAGCGAACGGTTTGCACGGCGAAGAATGCGTTCCCCTCGCTTTGGCGCACGATGTGCTGCAGCAGCGCGTCGTCCGGTGTTTGACCCCCCAGCGTACTACGCAACCATTGAGCAATTTCGTCGCGCGAAAGGCGGTCGAGCGTAATTTCGCTGCACCGCTCCGAACGCGACAAACGACGCAGGCGCGATTCGGCCGCTTCCGTCATGTCTTCCGGGCGAATCGTGACGCAAATCAGCATGCGTTGCTCGTTGAGTCGCGCCAACAGAAACTCGAGTGCATCCCAACTTGACGGATCGGCCCACTGCATGTCGTCGAGTACGATCATGATTGGGCGCGCGCTCGTTGCGACACGCAGAAACAGTTCGAGTTCTTCAAGCAAGGCACGTTGTGAACCCCCCGCGACAACGGGTTGGTTCTCGCCGTTCAACTCCGGGACAATGTGAGACAGTTCGCGCCAGATTTGCGGCGGAACGAGGCCGGCCCGATGCGCGCTCAGAACAACGTCTGCCCACGGTCCATAAGGAAGCCCAACGTTCGCCTCGATGCACTGCGCCATGAGCATGGCACCGGAGCGAATGCCAACATCAGGACCCAATTGCTTGAGCAAAGTGGATTTGCCGATGCCAGCTTCGCCAGTGAGAACAACAACGTGCGGCGAACCGGATGATGCACCAGCGAATAGTTCGCGCAAGCGCAATCGCTCGTTGTCACGACCGACGAAGCATTGCAGCAGTACTTCCTGCTTGCCAATTCCCGCGCGTGATGCTGACATGACGGTGTTACGACCGCCGCGCTTGGCGCCGTACAACGCGGCGTCGGCGGCACCGAACAGCGAGTCCATCGTTTCGCCGTGCATGGGTGCGCAGGCTACGCCAATTGACAGCGTAACCTTGAAGCCGCAGTCCGGACCGTTTTCATAGTGGAATGCGGCGTTTGCAACTGCTTCACGAACACGTTCGGCGACAACGCAGGCGTCTTCGAGACGTGTGCCGGGAAGCAGCACCACAAATTCGTCGCCGGCATAGCGCGCGGGATAGTCGCTCGGACGCGTGTTGACGCGAATCTGATCGGCGACTAACTGCAATACCAAATCGCCCTGCAAATGCCCTAACGTATCGTTGACCACTTTGAAATGATCGACGTCGATGACGAGCATCGACACTGGGCGCCCGGTTGTCTGGCGCGCGGTGAGTACGCTATCGAGCGTTTCGCGAAATGCGCGCCGAAGTGGCATGCGCGTGAGGTCGTCGAGATCGGAACCCGTCATTGCGTCGGTCGAACGGCCAACGGTCGCTGGCGTAACCGTGGTCAGATGTGCAATGCGATCGGGCCAGTTCTCGGCAACTTCCTCGAACCACGCAAACACTTCGGGATCGAAGATGGTGCCGATATCGCGACGCAGAATTGTCATCGTTTCCTGATGCGTCAATGCGCGCTTGTAACTGCGGACGGACGTCAGTGCATCGTACACGTCAGCGATGGTGAGAATGCGCGCGATGATCGGAATTTCTTCTCCCGCCAAACCGTGAGGATAGCCCTTGCCATCCCAGCGTTCGTGGTGCGATTCCACCATCGGCCGAACATCCCACGGAAATTCGATTTCCTTGAGCATCTCCACACCGGCCGTGGTGTGGCTCTTCATCAATTCCCATTCCTGATCGTCGAGCTTGCCGGGCTTGTTTAACACTTCGGGTGGAATGACAATCTTGCCGACATCGTGCAGCAGCGCGCCAATGCGGAACCAGAACAAGGACGTCTCGTCCAGGCCACTGTGCTTCGCAATTGCGCACGCGAGCTCGGCAACGCGCTGGCAATGACCTTGCGTATACCGATCCTTCTCTTCAATCGATTCGCCCCATCGCCGAGCGACGTG
Organism: Gemmatimonadaceae bacterium; assembly: GCA_040004455.1. Classification (GTDB taxonomy): domain Bacteria; phylum Gemmatimonadota; class Gemmatimonadetes; order Gemmatimonadales; family Gemmatimonadaceae; genus Gemmatimonas. The sequence goes on along the minus strand of JBDUAX010000250.1, from coordinate 859 downwards.
AACAAATTCCTGCTCGAGCTTTGTAACGCTCTCGCCGATTTTTGCGAGATCGTCTTTTGCACGGAGTTGCGTGAAGAGTTTGTGCGCGCGATTGAGTTGCTGCAGTACGTCGCGATTCTTCCCTGTTTTGTGACCAAGAGCCGCGCGATCACGCGCGATCTCTGCTTGCAACAACAATTCGCCGCGCGCCTTCGCAACTTCGTCGGCGCGCAGAAACTGGGCTTCGGCTTCTTCAAAGTTGTTCGTTTCGCGAGCAATAACGCCAAGCAAACGCGTCGCTTCGCCAATGGCGTAACCATCGCCTGATTCTCCGGCAGCGGCTAATGCCTTTCGTACAGCGCCGTGCGCGCGAACAAATTCGCCGCGCTTTACCCACAAACCCGCAAGATTGATGTCGAGCTGGGTACGTGACTGCGCGTCCGAATTCAGCTCGCAAATCTGCACTCCTTCGAGCAACACCTTTTCGGCTTCTTCCCAGCGTTCCTGGGTGATGAAGAGAAGACCGAGGTTGTTAAGCGCGCCGCATTGCTCTTTGCTGAAACCCAACGAACGATATTCCGAAAGGCACGCGAGATACTGCTGTTCGGCAACCGCGAAGTCACCGCGGATATTCGCGAGCACTCCCAAATTTTGCGCCGTCATGGCCGCCAATTTTGCATCGCCCGCACGAATCGCGCGGCCGCGCGCCAATAAATACAAACGCTCCGCGTCGTCGAGATTGCCGTGCTGCCAACTTACAACGGCTTGCACGTTCATCGCGTGTCCGGCAGCAGCATCATCACCCCACGCTTCGGCAATCGCCAGTGCGGCTTCGAGACAATCCAATGCGGCCCCCGGATCGCCGTCCGCGTGGTGCGTG
>JBDUAX010000249.1:0-6843 GCA_040004455.1 Gemmatimonadaceae bacterium | reverse complement strand
GGAGTACGAGTCGGACATCCTTCATGTTCACTTTTTATTCAGGAGTTGCAGGTGTCAAAAACCGTATCCCGCACGGTGTCACAAATGGGCCGTTCCCATTGGATGAAGCCGTTGATTGCTGGTCTTGTTGGAGTATTCGTTGCCGTGCCGCTCTCCGCGCAGGGCGGCGCCAAAAAGGCCGATGGCAAAATGGAGGGGATGGAGCACTCCAAAATGGGAATGCAGGAGCCGGCGACAGGGTGGAAGGAGCTCGATGCATTTCACACGATTCTGGCTGCCACCTGGCACCCTGTCTCGGGGAAAAACGATTTCGCGCCGATCAAGGCTAAAGCCGGTGACCTGGCCACTGCCGCGCACAAATGGGCTGCGTCAACTGCGCCTAAAGGATGCGACACTCCAAAGATCAAGAGCGCGATGACCGATGTCGCGGCGGGTTCGCAACGCGTCGCATTGCTCGTCGACAAGAACACCGACGACGCATCGATCAAGAAGGAACTCGGCGCCGTGCACGAGAAATTTGAAGTGGTTGAGATGAGCTGCAAACCCAGGAAGGACGTCGCGAAGTAATCGTCGAACGTTTGGCGAAAATTGAGTCGTTGAAATAAAGAGGTCGCGTCTACCTGGACGCGGCTTTTTTTGTTGCCCTGCTGCAACTCCTATTGAACAATTTGAATTGGTACTGCGTTTGTCGAAACCAATGCAATAACGTAGGGCTTGATTATGTAGTTCCCTGGGGGAAGCATAGTGTTTGCGTCGTTTGAACCGACAGGCAATGCATCTCCGTTCCACACTGACGAAAACACGACTTGTTCCCCCGGTTGTAAAACTTGCACTCGTGACTCCAGGCTGCAAATTCGCGACCCGGGACCGACGATGGTGCCGTCCGTGCGACTAACCACCCATTGCTCAGGGCATGCGTTCGCGCCAATCTTGAGCGGTATGGTGCCAGGATTCAGTACCGTGACGCGAACAACAATCGATTCGCCTGGCCGCAATACGCTTGAGCTCACGCTTGCCGTCGCGCGCAACGACTCTTTGGAGCCGGTCAATGCGGAACAAGATGCAAGAAACACTGCCATGACCACAATTTTTGTGCGCACGCGAATCTCCCGTAGTGACTATGTGTTCAAACACAGGCTGCCGGAATAAGTCACTGAACCGTCAAATTGGGCCGGCCACATTCCGTTGCCGGCCCAGTTTGCAGACCGGTACGGCGCTTCATGACGCATTGTTTTTTTCAGTACCACATCAACGCAGGCTAGTACGTCATAATCTCCGCATACGCATCCCGGAACGTTGACACCTGCGGCAACTGTGCATCCTCCAAACTCGGCGCATAACCAATAAACGTATCGGTGCTTCCAATGCGCTTAACCGGCGCATCAAGCCACGGAAAACAATCATCCGCAATGCGCGCGGCGATTTCCGCGCCGTAACCCCACGACAACGCGTCTTCGTTGGCTACAATCACGCGACCAGTTTTCCTGACACTGTTGTACACCGTTTCGTGATCCCACGGTGACAACGTGCGCAAGTCGATGACTTCCACCGACGGGCCGCCTTCTTCCGCCAATTGATTCGCGGCCACAAGCGAACGATTGACGGTCGCGCCATACGTCACGAGCGTGATGTCCGAACCCTCACGCGCGATGCGCGCCTTGCCGAACGGAATCATGAAGTTCGGTCCGGGATTCAAACTCTTGTTGTACGTCTGCCGGTACAGATGCTTGTGCTCAAGGAAAATGACCGGATCGTCGCAACGAATCGCCGTGCGAAGCAATCCGCTCGCGTCGAGCGCGTTGCTTGGGCATACCACACGCAAACCGGGACAATGCGTGAACAACGAAGCGCCAGTCATCGAATGATAAATGGCGCCGCGAATGTAGCCGCCGTATGTGGTGCGCACGACCATCGATGAACTGAACGCGTTATTGGAGCGCCAGCGCATAGTCGCCAATTCAGCGCGCAACTGCATGTAGGCCGGCCAGATGTAGTCGAAGAACTGAATTTCAACGACCGGCTTGTAGCCGCGATGCGCAAGTCCGATTGCGCGACCAACAATGTTTGCTTCCGCAAGCGGCGAGTTGTACACGCGCGCGCTGCCGAATTGCGTTTGCAATCCGTGCGTGACTTTGAATACGCCACCTTTGCCTTTCACTTTGCCCAAGTACTGCTCACGCGAAACATCAGCGACGTCTTCTCCGAACACAAGAATTTTGTCGTCGCGCGTCATCTCGTCTTTCAGGCACGCATTCAACAAGTCCAGCATGGTGGCCGGGTTGCCGGAGAATTGCGGATCGTCTTCGGTGTCAAAATGCTCACCCGTTGGATCGACATCGGGTGAATAGACCCCGTAATAAATTGTGCTCGGGTCGGGCTGCGCTTGTGACAACGCGTCGTCGGTCGCCGCGAGCACTAATGCATCAACCTCCGCCTTGATGGTTTCGATTTCCTCGGCCGTGGCATGACCGTCGGCAAGCAACATCGCGGGGAAGGTCGTGAGCGGGTCACGCAATGCGTCAGCCGCACGCTCGGCGTCGGGACGATACAGCGTTTCCTGATCGGACAAGGAATGCGAATACGGACGAATGACTTTCGCGTGCACAAACGCTGGTCCTTTGCGCTCGCGCGCGTACGTAATTGCACGATCGAGTGTCGCGTACGACGCGAAGAAATCGCATCCGTCAACTTCCTGCACGTATAAATCGGGAAACTGCGTAACCAGCTTTGAAATGCTTCCACCCGCAGTGTTCACTTCAACCGGAACGGAAATCGCGTAACCGTTGTCTTCAACGAGATAGACAACTGGCAATTTGAGATTCGAAGCGGTGTTGAGTGATTCCCAGAATTCTCCTTCACTCGTGGTGCCGTCGCCGGTCGTGACTAATGTCACGTCATCGCCCGGGAAGCCATCGGTGTTGCCGGTTTGAGATGCACGCAATGTTGCTTCCGCATTGCCAACGGCTTGCAAAAATTGTGTGCCAGTTGGAGACGAAACGCTCACAATGTTGAGCTTCTTGTGTCCCCAGTGACTCGGCATTTGCCGTCCGCCTGAGTTCGGATCGATGGCGGCACCAACCGAACTGTAGAGCATTTCCGCAGGCGTCATGCCGAGCGTGAGGCAGAGCGCGCGATCGCGATAATACAGGTAGAACCAGTCGTAGCTCGGCCTGAGCAACATGCCGGCTGCGGTCAGGACTGCTTCGTGACCTGCGCCAGAAATCTGAAAGAAAATTCTATTCTGCGCCTTGAGCTGAATCTCCTTATCGTCGAGACGGCGGGACAGGTACATCGTCCTATAAGCCGTAAGGAGCTGCTCACGCGTAAAGGCTGGGGCTGAGACCGCGTTCGCGGTTTTGCGATCGCGCGTAGGGCGGGACGTAGTGGCCATCGAGGTTCAGGGCTGAGGTACAGCATTCAAAGCTAAGGCCCCGCCCATTCAGCGCCAATGTCGCTTGACACCGACGGTGGCAGTCTTGAAGATGCGAGGGTCGGCAGGCTCCACCCTTCCGATACGCATGGGTACTCCGATCTGTTCATGGGTACCAAGTGCATACATATGCAAAAGAAAACTCACTCTGGCTGCGGGAATACATGCAAGCGCACACTGCTCCAATGACGAATTCCGACCTTCACTGTGTTTTTTGTGATTTGCTGCGTGGGGCGGCGGAGGTATCAGTTTGTTACGAAGATTCCGTTGCAATCGCTTTTCTGGATATCCAACCTGTTAACCCGGGGCATCTGCTGGTCGTACCACGCACTCACTACGAAGGACTGAACGACATTCCGCTCGACGTCGGTTTGCATCTGTACAAAGTTGCGGCGAAGCTCATTCCAGTAGTGCAGGAAGCAGCCGGCGCAACCGCCATGAACATTGTCGTCAACTCCGGCGAGGCCGCGGGGCAGAACGTGATGCACTATCACATTCATCTCATTCCGCGCCGAACGGGTGATGGTTTTGATGTGCCACTTCCGTTTCCCGGTTCGGAAATGCCAGACCGTCAGCGACTTGATGCGATGGCAGCGCGCATAGGTTCAATGTTACGCGATCCACTTTCACCAGATGGTCAGAAGGAAAATTCATGACACAGTTACGCGCGATGAAGCGTGGCGTGCAGATTGCCGCGAGTATTCTCGGCATCGCATCGGTTGCGACGGTTGGTGCAATCGACGCGCAGACACTCTCCGCCGCGTCTTCAGACAGCATTGTGAAGTTGGCGGTCGATGCGTCAACGCGCAGCGGTGTGCAATTTGTGACGCTGCTTGATGAGATGGAAATGCATCTCGAAGCGAACGGCACTGGCACGCGCCGCTACCGCACAGTGACACAATTTCTGACCGACCAGGCCGCACGTGCCCGCGCTGAACAGAGTTTTGGCTACGCGCCTGGGCATCAGAAGCTGACGCTGAATTGGGTGCGAGTACTCAAGCCAACCGGCGAGGTGCTCAGCGACAAACCGGCGCAATCGCAAGACGCCGATGTTCCAGCGGCCATGCAAAACCCTGTGTATCAGGATCAGAAAATTCGCCGCTTGTCGCTGGGGGGAGTGGCGAACGGAACTATTCTCGACATTTCATGGACCATCGAAGAAAAAGCCCCGTATCGCAATGGTGATTTTTACGATCGATGGTCGGTGAACAATGGCTCGGAAATTATTCGTTCGCTGCTCGTCGTCAGCATGCCGGAGTCGTACCAACCGCGCATCATTGAAAAGAATCTGAACTTCAAACGTACCGAAAAAATTGCCGACAAACATCGCACGCTGACATGGGCCGCGAGCAATGTCGAGCGTGTGCGCGGCGAACCATTTGCTGCCGATTCGAACGAAGTTCTGATGACGGTCACCATCGCACCTCCCGGTACGTGGGCCGACATCGCCAAATGGTATAGCGGACTGGCGAAGGACCGCTATACGTTGACGCCAGATATTGCGAAACGCGTCGATTCCGTTGTCGCAGCTGCCAAACCGCGCGCGCGTATTGACACGTTGCGAGCCATTCATCGCTGGGTTGCGCAGGACGTGCGCTACGTGTCGGTGTCACTCGGTATGGGTGGTTACCAGCCGCGCGCACCCGAACAGGTGCTCGCCACCGGTTTTGGCGATTGCAAGGACAAAGCAACGTTGTTCGTGGCCGCTGCGCGGAAGTACGGCATTGATGCCGACCCGGTGTTGTTGTCGAGCTTTGGCGCATCCGATCGCACGACGCCTTCAATCTTTCAGTTCAACCACGCCATTGCTGCAGTCAGAAACGGCAAAGACTGGACGTTTACGGATTTGACCGCCGAGTCAATTCCATACGGCGTGATTCCCCCTTCCTATCAGGGTTCGCTGGGCGTCGTTGTATTGCCCGATGGGCGGAGTGAAGAAATCACCTTCCCGTTGGCCCCGATCGATTCGAACGCCAGTGTGAACACCATGGTGGGCGAATTGAAAGCGGACGGATCTGTTTCCGCACACATTGTTGATCACAGCAGCGGTGCGGCATCACTACGCAATCGGCAATCGTTTTACGCGCCGATGGATTCGACGAACAAGGCGGGCGCATTACGTTCATTGGGTAACGCGTACTTCAAAGACGGCACAGCCGATTCACTCGTGACCTTTAACGGAAAAGATCTTTCGTCCGATGCGTTGATTTCATTTCACGTTGGTGCATCGGATGTGTTGAAGAACGCCGGAAATGTAAAGTTGTTCACCATTCCCGCGCCGTTTCGCGGTCCTGCAACATTGTTTAACAACCTGTCAAAAAATCTTTCCGCCGCTGCCAAGCGGAAATTCACCGTCGATGTTGGTAACGTAGTCGGCCCGGTAACGACGCTTCGTGAAATTCACCTCACATTGCCCGTTGGTTGGACCGCCGATCTTCCCAAAAATGTGACGGCCACCAGCATCGCCGGTAAGTACGAAGTGACCTATGCGCAGGAAGGCCGGGTGCTGCACATCAAGCAACGCATGCAGGGAGCGCGCGGCGTTTACGCTCCAGAGCGCATTGCGGAAATCAACGCCTGGTTCAAAGCGGTCGCGGCCGATGATGTGGAATTCATTCAATTGAAGCCGTCGGTTACGCCGTAAGAATCGAAGTTGACTTGCAAAAAATCCGCGCTGACATCTCGGTCGGCGCGTTGAGTATTGAAACGAAAGCCGGTTTCGAAATAAACGTTCCATCACGATGAAATTTCACGACAATGGTTCCGTCGTGCTCGGTGGTTTTTCCAATCGCGTTGGTCGTGTTCTGTCGAATAGCGAAGACTACGCCGATAATGATGCCCACTATACGCCTTTCATCAAATCGGTGTAGATGACCGCGGCGATTGTGATGACAAAAGGAAGGAATTGGCTCCCACCAACCTGTATTGCGTGCGAACCAACGTTGGCGACGCGAGTTCGCAACGTGCGCCGGCAGCAACGTTGGTGGATTTCGCCATGAATGTCTAGAAATCCACTGGTCGCAAATACGATTCACCGATTGCTGAATGACTGAGCAACGCTGTTGCGGGGGGACGGCGCTTCCAATGCGTGCTGTTCAATCGTTGCTTGACCAGCCCGAGTTCGTTGAGCAGGTAGCCGCGCGCCTGCAATGCGTCGGCGCTGAATCCGTTTAATAATCCGTTCAGAATTCCGTCGGCACGCGCGTAGGTGATTCCCAAATCGGCTTCGTCGGTTTGTCCAACAACGAGATCGGCCGTTGCAGGCTTGTCGATGATGACGTTGGGAACGCGCAGATGTCGCGCGAGTTGCCACACCTGCGTTTTAAACAAATCGCCGATGGGATTCACCGGTGGTGAGTCGTCGGCGTGCCAGGTGAAGTAGCCAAACAGTCGCTCGGTTTTGTTGCCGGTGC
>JBDUAX010000017.1:0-22903 GCA_040004455.1 Gemmatimonadaceae bacterium | reverse complement strand
CGGTTTGATGAACCTGTCCCCATCAAACTCGGTTTGATGAACCTGTCCCCATCAAACCTGAACGCGAGCAGTCCGCTGCGTGAGCAGGGCGCTGTTGCAGATGAACTGCAGCAGGCCCAGAGTGCGTTGCGCGAAAGTCAGGAACGGCTGCAGGCCGCGCTGACAGCGGCAGGCACCGGGACCTTCCGCTGGGACATGGCCAACAACACAATTGATTCAGACCTCAACCTGGAACGCATTTTTGGCCTGGAATCAACTGGGTGTACTCGGCCCATTGAGGAGTTCGTTGGCGTAGTCCACCCCGATGATCGGGCGGCCGTAATTGCAACAATTGAACGGTCAGGAGCCGAGCGCGTTGCTGCTGACGTTGAATTTCGTGTTGAGTGGCCGAACGGCTCGGTTCATTGGGTCGACGCGCAGGCTACAATGGTGCTCGACGATGATGGCAATCCGCACCACCTGATTGGTACGTGCCACGACATCACTGCTCGCAAAAACTTCGAGCACGAATTGCGCGAAAGTGCGAAGCGTTTTGAGGCGGTGTTCAATCAGGCGGCGGTCGGCATTGCGGTTGCGAGTCTCGATGGTCGACTCGTTCAGGTGAATCATAAATTCACCGACATTCTTGGTTACACGCAGACCGAGTTGGAGCAGCGCACGTTCGCGGATGTCACGCATCCCGACGACATGGAGAAGACGTTAGAGAGCATGAAAGCCCTCGTTGAGCAGCAACTGCCTGAATACGTCTACGAAAAGCGGTACGTCAGAAAAGATGGAAGCCCTGTGTGGAGCCGCACGCGCGTTGCGTTTCTCCGTGATGCGATGGGCGTCGTAAAACAGTTCATTGGTGTGATCGAAGATATCACTGAACGGAAAGTTGCCGATGCTGAATTGCAAGCGCTTACTTATCGAATTCAAGCAGGCTCGGAAGAGCGAGAAAAGCTATTGATCAGCGAGCGCCAGGCGCGCGCGCAAGCCGAGCATATGAGTGCGATGAAGGATGAGTTTCTGGCCACGCTGTCGCATGAACTGCGAACGCCGTTGAGTGCGATTCTCGGATGGTCGCAAGTGCTGAGACACGCGCCCTTGAACGAAAACGAGCTGGAGAAAGGGCTCGACACCATTGAGCGCAATGCGCGCATTCAGCAACAGCTCATTGAAGACTTGCTCGACATGAGCCGCATCACTTCAGGAAAGCTGCGTCTCAACATCCAACCGATCTCGCCCGTTGCATTTGTGGAGGCGGCGATCGAAACAATTCTGCATGCGGCCAGCGCCAAGGGCATTCAACTTGAGCGGAACTTCGATGTTTTCACCGATCCGATTTATGGAGATGCGCACCGTCTGCAACAGGTCGTATGGAACGTGTTGTCGAACGCGATCAAGTTTACGCCGCGTGACGGCCGCGTTGAAATCGGTGTGCAGCGCAAGGGTTCGCATATCGAAATCATCGTTTCGGACAATGGTAGCGGAATTCCGCCGGAATTCATCAAACAGGTATTTGAGCGTTTTCGACAAGCCGATTCATCGACTACTCGTCAGCAGGGTGGATTGGGGTTAGGACTTTCCATTGTGCGGCATCTCATGGAACTGCATGGTGGTTCCGCGAGTATCGCAAGCGCAGGTGAAGGAAAAGGAACGACTGTTACACTCCATCTCCCGGTGCAGGCCGTTAACCAGATAACCGAAGACGACCGGACGAATCCCGCAACGCCCGCCAAAATGCCTTTTGATTTTCGAAGTCAGGACCTGAAGGGAATCAGTGTACTCGTGGTGGATGATCACCCCGACGCGCGCGAGCTGGTGCAGCGCGTTTTGCTGGCGTGTGGCGCAACAGTGCATACCGCCGCCAATGCCGATGACGCTGTGCAACTGGTGGAGCTGCACAGGCCGCAAGTGATGGTGAGCGACATTGGCATGCCCGATGTCGATGGTTATGAACTCATCAAGCGCGTTCGCGCCCTGGGATCTGAACGCGGTGGAACGCTGCCGGCGATTGCGCTCACCGCATTTGCGCGATCCGAAGATCGCACGCGTGCGTTACGCGCTGGATTTCTCGTTCACGTTTCGAAACCGGTTGAAGCCGCTGAATTGGTGGCGACCGTGGCCAGCGTTGTCGGACGCATTGGCCAATAAGAATTCAAACAACTGACAGACTATTGATCGAGCTATTGTAATCGACCCGCGTCGCGTCGGCGGCCCGTTGCAATCCAGGGAAGCACCGAGAGCGCAATGTACGGTTTGTTCCTGACGCCAATTGTCTTGATGGATGCAAACCCCACATCCAAACGAATTGTTGAACGCGGTGAGCGGGATGGCACCAAGCGCAGTCCGGTTCCGAATGCAATCACACTTACGTCAACGCTGGGGTGCGCAGGCAAGATTTGTTCGAACGTTTGTGATGGAAGGCCAATCTGACTGGACGTAGGTTCGTGCCTGAGTGAACCAGCCACATACAACGCGGCATCGAGCATTGAGCCGCGAACAATTTCGCGCAAATGCACACTGCGTTCGGCTGAGAGCGCGACGGCATCGTTGGCAATGCGAAAAGTCGGTGTCAGCAATCGCGACGTCACATCGACACTGCCCATGATGCGCGCATCCGGATCGAGCGATCGCATGTGATCGGCAGTCAAGCGAAGCGACCACAATCCACGCGAGGCACGACGCGCTGCAACAACTGAGGCACGCAACGTCGATTGCTGCAAATCGGCATTGCCCGCGAATACAGAAATCCACGCATCGGAATAGACAACGCTTTTGGATCCCATCGTGTGCGCTGCGCCAATCCAGCTATCGAGATGCGCTGCGTACTGATGGTTCATAAAATCTCGGCCTGGGCCAACAACAAATTGTGTTTCAACACCATCGGGCACGTCGACAATGCCTCCAGATGGGAGCAACCAGGAAAGTGTGTCGAAGTGCGTGGCCTGCACACCCAAACCAACCAGTGCACCCACGTATTGCCGTTGGCGTCCTGCAGGGCCAATTGTGAATTCATTCGGGGCCGCAGCAAAACGCGAGTTCAATCCCTCTGCGCCAGTCAGAAAGTACAGCGCACGGTCTGCATCAACGTCGGAAATACGCCGCCCGATTATTCCGGAAACTGAGACCCGTTTGGAAGAGCCGCTGGTCAAATCTTTTTGACCGCGATCGTACGAAAAGGCGCGCGCGTCGAGAGTCCATGGGTCCACCAATGCGCGACGACGCGTCACGATTGCCGCTTGCCATGACGCACCGTGCGAGAATTGTGCGAGTCGGACATCGCCAATGAGATCGCTGCCGAACAGTGAAGGTTCACGCAACCCGATGGAGCGATTGAATCCGCGCTGATCGGATTGCAATCCAAGTCGGAGTGCGCGCCCCGTGCCAAATACGTTGCGTTCGGTCAGTCCCACGCTGCCGCCAGTTCCGTGCGTTGAACCCGATGCTGAAGTACTCCACGCATCGCGCGTAACGACTGTGATGTCGATTGAATCGGCGTCGGCTACCGAATTGCAACTGCGTGCGACAATAAACGCATCGTCGAGAAAGCCCAGCGAACGAAGTCGGCGCAGCGATTCGGAGACGTCGAGAGAGTCGAGTTTGTCACCCGGTGAGAAAAGAAGCTCACGGCGAATTGTGCCAACTCGTGTGCGCGTGTGAACACGGTCGAGCGCGGCACCGACAATGCGCAGTGATCGCGGTCCGTGCGTAACGATGTCGACGTTGCGAATCGGGCGCGCATTGAATTGCCGGGGAAGTCCAACACGCACGGAGTCTTCCTGACACAATTTCGCACTGGCATTCATTGGTTCCTGCGCACGCACATGTGTGGGCAAACACGCAAACGTGCTGGCGCACGCGAGGGCACAGCAACCAACGAACTTCCCCGGGTACGGCGGGCGCCTCATGAGGGAAAAATAACCATTATCAGCTCGCGGGCGAGAGCGCCGAAAATGAAGAACCGTTAAGATCGAAACAGCCGACGAGTTCGCTGACAGACTAGTTATGAAACGCGATGAACGCCGGAGATCCTGCTACTGATGACTCAATGCGTAAATCGAGGCAATAAATGTCACGACAAAAAGTATAGTGAACGCAATTTTCCAGGCTGAGTACGGCCGATCGCCCTTCACCGCGCCGGTTTGACCATTCACCACTACACGCCAGGATCTTCCGCCAAAGAGGTAAGAGCAAATCCAAACCGGAAGCAAGATGTGTTTGAATGAGACGGCGCCATAGTTCACGCTAACCCGGCCAACGCGCTGCTCATCGCCACCAATGTCGCGTCGCACCGCCGAGTCAATTTCGGCATTGAACACTTGTTCGGCTTTGTCGAAGGCCGGTTCCAGCGCGATCTGATACGCTTCGACGGTAAAGCCCGCCACGAAGTCATCGGAGAAGGGAACGAGGCCGGAAATGTCCCAACCCTTCAATACGCTGGCGAGGTGTTCGGGAATGCTATTCGAAGCGAGTACGAGTTCGTCGTCAAAGTTCACATCGACTCGGCCGGATGCATTGTACCAATCAGTGACCGTGGTTGAAACGGTGACGTTGTTTCCATTGGCATCGCGTCGCGTTTCGTACACGGTTCGATGATCGCCGCGCTCTCCGACGTAGTCGCTTGATGTCTCGGCGTCGAACGTCCAGCAGGGCACGTACACACCGCGCACACCTTGTACGTTGTTCACCGTTTTCTTGAGTGCGTTGGGCGCAAACCAGCGGCCAGCTATCCATTTGCGAAAGAGCGTTTGCGCGGCGGTCGTTTCCAGTGTGAACGCCACGAGTGCACGCGGTTGAATTTGACGACTCATTTGTGCTTTCACCGAAACGAGTGGCGTTGCGCAAAACGCGCATACCGATGCAACAACGTTCGGATCGAAGCGTGTTTGCGCGCCGCATTGCGGGCATTGCACCAGCAATGCCTCGAGGGCGGGTTCGTTTCCTTCCTGTTGGCGCAACGCCGCGCGATAGTCAAGTTCTTCGTGCGCCTTTGCGACGTCGGTGTCATTGAACGCCGGCAAATCGTTTTGTGTACGGCACGCACTGCAGGTGAGGCGTCCTACGCCAGGCTCGAATCGCAATGATGCGCCACAATTTTTGCACGGAAAAACGCGCGCGTCGGAAATCGAATTTCCCTCCGCATCAGTCTTGCCAGGCAAATCGGACAAGCGCCTTGGTTCAGTCACGGCTCTATTTTGTGGCGTTAATCATGGGAAGATTGAGTCGCTGTTCGCGTGCGCATTGAACGGCGTCTTCGTAACCGGCGTCAGCGTGGCGCATTACTCCAGTGGCGGGGTCATTCCACAGTACGCGTTCGAGTCGTGCGTCAGCCTCTTTCGTTCCATCGCACACAATGACAACGCCGGCGTGTTGCGAGTAGCCCATGCCAACGCCACCGCCGTGATGCAACGAAACCCAGGTCGCGCCGCTTGCAGTGTTGAGCAGTGCATTGAGCAACGGCCAATCGGACACGGCGTCTGATCCATCGCGCATGCCCTCTGTTTCGCGATTCGGAGAGGCCACCGAGCCGGAATCGAGATGATCGCGACCAATGACAATTGGCGCTTTGAGTTCGCCGGTCCGCACCATCGCGTTGAATGCGAGTCCGGCCCGATGACGATCGCCCAAACCAATCCAGCAAATACGCGCGGGCAATCCCTGGAATGCGATGCGTTCTCCGGCGAGACTCAACCAACGATGCAAACCAGCATCGTCGGGGAAGAGTTCTTTCATTTTCGCATCGGTCTTCCGAATGTCTTCGGCGTCACCGCTGAGTGCCACCCAGCGAAATGGTCCTTTGCCTCTACAGAAGAGCGGGCGAATGTAAGCCGGAACGAACCCCGGAATATCAAACGCGTTTTTCACTCCAGTGTCGAATGCGACTTGGCGAATGTTGTTTCCGTAGTCGACTGTCGGAATGTTCAAATTTTGAAAATCGAGCAACGCGCGAACGTGCACGGCACAACTCTCCGCGGCCGTTTTTCGAAGTGCTGCATGCTGGGAGTCGTCAGCTTGTGCGGCGCGCCAGCGTTCAACGCTCCAGCCGATTGGCAAATATCCGTTCACCAAATCGTGCGCGGATGTTTGATCCGTTACAAAATCAGGTTTGATGTCGCCGCTATTCGCGCGCTTCACCAACTGCGGCAGGATTTCGGCGGCGTTGCCGAGTAGTCCGATGGAGACGGCGCGTTTTTCTTTGGTGTAGCGCTCAATGCGAGCCAGTGCTTCGTTGATGTCGGTCGCTTGCTCGTCGAGGTATTTCGTTTTCAGCCGCAGGTCGATGCGGCTCTGTTGACATTCGATGTTGAGCGAACACGCACCGGCGAAGGATGCTGCGAGTGGTTGCGCGCCACCCATTCCGCCAAGCCCGGCGGTGAGAATCCAACGACCCGCAAATGAGCCATTGAAATGCTGGCGCGCGGCTTCGACAAACGTTTCGTAGGTGCCTTGTACGATTCCCTGGCTGCCGATGTAGATCCATGATCCGGCCGTCATCTGGCCGTACATCATCAATCCTTTTTTGTCGAGTTCGTGGAAGTGTTCCCACGTGGCCCATTTCGGAACGAGATTTGAATTCGCAATGAGTACGCGTGGCGCATCGGTGTGGGTACGAAATACGCCAACCGGTTTGCCCGATTGCACAAGTAGTGTTTCGTCGGGTTTCAGTTCGCGCAAGGATTTCAGAATCTGTTCGAAGCAATCCCAGTTGCGCGCCGCTTTTCCGATGCCGCCGTACACGACGAGTTCGTCGGGGCGTTCGGCGACCATCGGGTCGAGATTGTTTTGAATCATCCGGAACGCGGCTTCGATTTGCCAATTGTGGCAGGTGAGCGCGGATCCGGTGGGGGCTTTGACTGGGCGTGGTTGTGCGGGCATTGCTGCTGTTGCGGGCGGCGGGGGAAGGTGATGCTACCGAAAGCTCGCCGCCATTTCCAGCGACTGCAACCGCAAAAGCGAAACGCGGATCTATCGGATCACGCGGATTGCTCCGCACACGTCGCCACACTCCCAGTTTGGGCCAAAACAATCCGCGTAATCCGTAAAATCCGCGTTTCGCTATTGTACTTCCATGACGCTGAATTCGCGTTGTGACCTACGGCTCCACGCGCCGCACTCCCGCAATTCTGTCGAAGTCGCGATCATAGCTGTAGATGCTCTCGAATTTCTCGTCGATGAGCAGCGCCGCGTGCAGTGCATCGCGGGCCATTAGTCCCCTGTGTTCATCCAGCATTCGTCGCGCGTGATCGAGATGCTCGGCAGTTACTGAAATGACAATTGGAAATATTTGTCGCGCGAGATCGTAAACCTGCCGACCATCAGTCCACCGTCTGATGGAACGATAGCGGTGCAGAATTTCCTGCAACGTTTCCGTGTTAATAGCCGCTTCGATTTCGCCGCTCGCGATGCGCTCCAGCAAACGAACACTCGGCTGCTTGTTCGCATGTGGAGCGCCCGCGGCGTACATGATGATGTTGGTATCGATGAGAATCATGAAAAAAGCATTGCAACGCGCCTACGGTATTGCCGCATCAACTGACGGCACAGATTCGCGTTTCATTGCGGCCGTGGTTCCCACGGGCAAGTGAAGCGCAGCAAGCAGGCCCGTCGCCGACACGCGCGCTTCCGAGTCGAAAATGCCGTACGCGGTGGCGCACGCCTCCCGAACGAGTGTGCCGAGGCTGACACCGCGACGTTCGGCGAGCTCCGAAAGGCGTTGATGGCTTTCGGGAGAGAACAGGATTGTGGTTTTTTTCGAGAGTTCCATATACACCTCCATATGTGGATGTTAGTCGGTTTTGCGCTATTGTCAACAGTTGTGCGGTGTGCGCCGTGGTCGCCGCGCGCGGAGAGTAGAGCGTGAAGGATTGGAATTATTAGGAGTCGATTAACTACTACGTAGATAGTTGACAGGCCGGCCGATATCCGTATCATCTACGATGTGCATAGTAGATAGACCCCCTCGGCTCCTTGAGGAACCCGCTTCATGCAAGACACCTCACTCGGCGAACGCGAACTCGACGTCATGGCCATACTCTGGGAAATCGGCTCCGGAACACCGGCCGAAGTCCGCGAGAAACTCGGCGTGCCGCTCGCCTACACCACCGTGCTGACGATTCTGCGCAATCTCGAAGCGAAGCGCTTCGTGACGCGTGAAGAAGAGGGGCGTGCGCACCGGTACTTTCCACGCGTGCAAAAGAAGACTGCGCAGAAAAACGCGCTGTCGCGATTGGTGACCGAACTCTTTCACGGATCGCCACACGCACTCATTGCGCAGCTCGTCGATACGCACGACGTCTCCCCCGACGAATTGCGCAAGCTGGCGCGGCAACTCAACAAATCCGCAGACAAAGGCGCAGAGAAGACGTCGAGCAAATCCAGGAACACCAAAGGAGACGCGAAATGATCGCTTCCTGGATGCTTGGCGCCACTGTGTTCACGGGGTTGCTTGGAATTGCGGCGTTAGCAGCTGAGCGCGCGCTGCGCACGACGCGTTTTCAAGCGCGCCTGCCGTGGGCGATTTCGCTCGGTGTTGCGCTGGTGTGGCCGGTCGTTGCTCCGTTCGCTGTTCGTGTTTTGTCGATCGCGAAAGGTCCGACGCCGATAGTGATCGACGCACCAGTCATTTCCGCATCGACGATGATTACGCGGCAATTGCCGCCGGTGTCGGTTACGTCGAGCGAGCGACTGGGAAGCGCGTTGATTGTTCTGTGGGCTATTGCAAGCGCAATTCTGTTCATTCGTTTGTTCGTCGCTGTACGTACACTGTCGCGCGTTCAACACAACGCGAGGCCAACGGTACTTGACGGTCAGTCAGTGCTCGTCACCGAATCACTGGGGCCCGCTGTTATCGGATTGATTCGTCCGCGCGTGGCGGTGCCGTCGTGGTTCATGCAGCTCGACGCACCGCTTCGGGCACTCGTGTTGCGTCACGAAAGCGAACACTGTCGCTCGCGCGATCCGCAGTTGGTGTGGTTGGCAGCAATCGCAGTTGCGGCGATGCCCTGGAATGTTGGGCTCTGGTGGCTGTCTCGTCGGTTACGGTTGGCGCTGGAAATTGATTGCGATGCGCGGACACTCAAACGCGAAAGCAATCATGAACAATATGGAAAGCTTCTGTTGCTTATTGCTCAACGGCAATCCGGTTATCCGCTGGCGACGATGCTGGCGGAGTCTACTTCTCATCTCAGTCGGAGAATTACTGCAATGCAAATGACACCGTTACGCAGGCCCGTAGTTCGCGCAATCATTTTCGGATCAATCGCCGTTGGTGCAGTTGTTGCAGCGTGTTCGCCGCGCATTGCGACTGATTTGACTGGTCCAAAAGCGTTGGCGGCCGCTTCCACATCGAAGTCAACGACACCGGGTGCGACGTACTTCGAATATCAAGTCGAACAACCTGTCAGGACGGCGAATGGGAGCGTTGCACCCGCATATCCGGCGGCGCAGAAGGCTGCACATGTCGGCGGCAAGGTGATGACGCAGTTTGTTGTCGACACGCATGGACTTCCTGAGATAAACACATTCACTGTTCTCGACAGCGATCACACCGATCCGGCATTTGCAACTGCAGTGCGCGAAGCACTACCCAAGATGCGCTTTGAGCCGGCATTGGTTGGAGGACGGGCGGTCAAGCAATTGGTGCAGCAGCCGTTTCAGTTTGGAGCGATGGAGAACGCGGTAACAGCGGGCGCGCTGCCATCCCCTGAAGATGTGAAGCAACGCGCCAGGATGGTGCCGGATAAGAATATGAACGGTACGCTGATTCCGAGTGGTACCGTGACGAAGAGTGCGCCAAATAGTTCCGCAGGAGTTAATCAAGGCGGCGTCACTTCTTTTCCACGTGCTGCGAGAGATTCCGCGAATGGCTACATGAAACCCGGCGTGCTCCCGACAAACCCTTCGACTGATGCCGCGGTTGCTAGTGCCAGATCAAACGGGCAACCCTACTTCGAATTTCAGGTCGATCGCGCAGTCATAAGTGCGCCCGGAAGCGTTGGACCCGCGTATCCGGCTGCACTGAAAGCAGCGAAGATTGAAGGACAGGTACTCGTGCAATTCGTCGTCGATGAAAATGGCGTAGCTGATGTAAGCTCATTTAAAATCCTGCGTCCGCGCGCCGAGAATAACGAAGTGGTTCACCCGGAGTTTGAAAATGCCATTCGCGACGCGTTGCCGAACATGCGTTTCGTGCCAGCACAAGTGAAAGGTGTAAACGTCAAGCAGGTGGTTCAGCAACCATTCCAGTTCTCGCTGACCAATTAATTCAGCCAGCGAGAAGGCAGCAACTTCAACAACTCGCTACTTCTTCCCTCCCTGCAACTTCTTCGCAACCTGCTCTACTTCGCCCATCACGCGGAGCAGGTTGCCGCTCCAGATTTTCGCAATATCCGCTTCAGCGTAACCGCGTTTCACCAACTCGCGCGTGACGTTCATTGTTTCCGAAGCGCTGCGCCATCCATCAACGCCGCCGCCGCCGTCAAAGTCCGACGCAATGCCAACGTGATCGATGCCGATCAACTTGACGGCGTAGTCAATGTGATTCACAAAATCCTGAACTGTCGCAGCGGGGTCTGACGGATAACGCCGACTCTGAATATCCTCCTGTTCGGAGAGATATGCGTTCTTCTGGTCGAGCGGCAATGAATCAATCTGCATCTGCATTGCGCTGTTGACCGCACCACGCCCGCCGCGACCTCCACCTCCGCCACCGCCACCGCCACCGCCACCACCTCCTCCACCAGCGGCGAACCCACCGCGACCCGCCGGCGCCGTAATTCCGTACTTCGCGCGCAATGCCTGCATCGCCTGTTCACGCGCCGCATCACGTGTGGAATCTTTCACCGGATCGCATTTCACATAGCTGTTGAACGCCACGAGCTGAATAACGCCGCCGTTTGCCTTCAGCGCTTTCAACTGTTCGTCGTCCATGTTGCGACTGTGATTACACAACGCGCGCACTCCCGAATGCGACGCGATAATCGGCGCTTTCGAAAGTTTTATTGTTTGCATCATGCTCTCTTTCGATGGATGCGACACATCGATCATCATACCAACCTTGTTCATTTCCGCGACGACGAGCTTGCCCATCGGGCTCAACCCGTGCCATTGCCACACACCATCACGCTCACCGGTGTTTGAATCGGACAACTGGCTGTGATTGTTGTGCGCGAGTGACATGTAGCGCCCGCCGAGGTCGTAAAACTTTTTGACGTTCGTGACATCGGCGCCAAGTGGGTAGGCGTTTTCGATTCCCGCCATGATGACAAGGCGACCACTCGCGTAAATGCGCCGTGCGTCGGCGGCAGTGAGTGCGAGTCCGACTTTGTCTGGCGCAATCACTTCGGCGAGACGATGAATGGCTTCGAATTTTTCAATCGCCTGCGCGTGGGCTTTCGCGTAACCCTCGGCGTCCTGTCCCTGGCCATTCGCAGGTTGGCCGACATACACGGCGAGAAATACGGCGTCCAATCCGCCTTCGCGCATTTTCACGAGATCCACCTGCGTGCGTGGCAGGCGCATGGTGTAATTCACCGAATCCGTGCGAAAATTCACGGGATTAATGTCGACGTGTGTGTCCATCGTCATCACGCGTTTGTGAATAGCGGCGACTTTGGCTTCGAACGCGGAATCACCGGTCATCTGGGCGGGTGGCGATGTTTGAGCAGGCGCTGGGGCGCTGCCAGCGAAAAAGCCGAGTAAGAAAGCGGCACTTACAAGGCGTGAATGGGCGGGCATAAGCATCTCGAATCGAAGGGGTGGGGACCGATCCATATGTTGATGGTCAAACGCCCAGACCGCAATTGTTCTTTGGACACTTGAACACATTTTGGCTGGAGGTGTGACAGTGCCTAGATTGCGCTCCCATGCCCAGCGATTTTTCCGGTCATTTATTGGTTTTTGCACGCGAACTGCTCCGGGTGGAGACCTTTCGCGAATTGCTCGATGTCACGCGTACCGAGTTGGAACGCGCGATCGGCTATAAGCACGCCTGGATTCGGATTTCGGATGAGGCAGACACAGTTACCGAAATGCGTCTTATCGAAGTAAGCAGTGAGCTTCGCGACCTCATGATGAGTTCGGTGCCGGTACTGGCAGTCAAGAACGATGCAATCATGATCGAAGTGCTCAAGAGCGATCGTCCGACGGTGATTGCCGACGCACGCACCGATCCGCGCGCCGATCAACGCATTGTGGCAATGCTTGGTAATCGCACCATCGTCAATATTCCGCTCCTCCTCGTCGACACGCCGTTTGGAATTGTCGGCACCGGTTCGTTTGGTGATGAGGGTGTGCGACTGCCGACTGCGGAGCAATTGAATTACATCGTGGCAATGGCCACGCAGATTTCAGTGGCGGCCAGTCGTTTGCGATACCGTGCGCAGCAAATCGCGACACGACTCGAGCAGGAAGAGATGCAGCGACGCTTGGCACAGGTGCAGCGGTTGGAGAGTCTCGGGTTGATGGCTGGCGGCGTTGCGCACGACTTCAACAATTTGCTCACGATAATTCTGGCCTGTGCGCAGATGGCGCAGTTCGCGAGCAACGATCCCGCCGTCAATTCAGAATTACAAGGCATCGTTGATGCAGCGACGCGTGGGTCAGCACTCACTCGCCAGTTGCTGGTCATGAGTCGCTCGCAGCCCCTGGAAATCCGTTCGCTCGATCTCAATATGCGATTGCGTGAACTCGTCACGTTGTTGCGTCGTGTGTTGCCCGAAAACATTGACATCGATCTCATCGAACACGCTGGTGAAATGTTTGTCGACGGCGATGCCTCGCAGCTCGATCAGGCGTTCATGAATTTGTGCATCAATGCGCGCGAAGCGATGCCAACTGGCGGCCGACTCACTATCGAAGTTGAGCAAGTGTTGGTAAACGGCGCTTATGTTGCCACGCATCCCTGGGCGAAACCCGGACGCTACATACTCACGACGGTTACGGACACTGGGATTGGCATGACGCCGGACATTGTGGAGCGCGTGTTCGAACCCTTCTTCACAACAAAAGCGGCGCAATCGGGAACGGGATTGGGATTGGCGGTCGCGTACGGCAGCGTGCGACAACACGACGGCATGATGCACTGCTACAGCGAACTTGGTGTTGGCACGACATTCAAAGTGTATTTGCCCCTGATGTCGCGCACTGCAACACAAGTCGGTACAAAAATCGACGGACCGGTGCGTGGCGGAACCGAACGCATTCTCGTAGCAGAAGATGATGCCGCCGTGCGCGCAGTAATTGAACGAATTCTCGGGCGCGCGGGTTATTCGCTGGTCGTTGCGAAGAATGGCGCCGACGCGGTCGCGGCAGCGAAGGCGGAGCATTTCGACCTGGTAATTCTAGACGTCATCATGCCGGGGTTGAGCTGCGCCGAGACGCTTAAGCAATTGCGCGACCAGAATCCGGAAATTCGCGTGTTGCTTTCAAGCGGATACACAGCCGATACCAATGTGTCGGAATTAATGCGACAGGCGAATTGCGATTTGTTGACGAAGCCGTATGACCCGGACAAGCTGTTGCGAACTGTGCGTGCCTCGATGGAGACGTAGCATCCCACTCATCCGCCTCATGAAAACTCAACGTGCTGGTTTGATCGTTACGCTTTGGTTGTGCGCTTGTTCATCGCCTTCGTACGACACGGTAATTCGAAACGGCACAGTGTATGACGGCAGCGGATCAGCACCGGTCGCGTCGGACATCGCGATCAGCGGCGATTCGATTGTCGCCGTCGAGGCGAAGATTTCCGGTAAAGGCAAAAAGGAAATTGACGCGAAAGGACTGGCTGTCGCGCCCGGATTAATCAACATGCTGAGCTGGGCCAATGAATCGCTCATTGAAGACGGTCGCAGTCAGGGGGACATCCGACAGGGCGTTACGCTTGAAGTCATGGGCGAAGGTGATTCAATGGGTCCGCTAACGGATACGCTGCGAAAGGAGATGATTTCTCAGCAAGGGGATATCAAATATCCGGTAACGTGGACAACATTGGGCGGCTATCTCGATACTCTCGTCTCGAAAGGCATTTCAACGAACGTTGCATCGTTTGTTGGTGCAACCACCGTTCGCATCAATGTTGTTGGTTGGGACGATCGCGCGCCGACGGCCGCCGAACTTACGCAAATGCAGCAGTTGGTACGCAATGCAATGGAAGAAGGCGCACTCGGCGTCGGTTCATCGCTGATCTACGCGCCGGCGTTCTACGCAAAGACACCCGAATTGATTGCCTTGATGCAGGCCGCATCGCCGTACGGCGGCATGTACATCTCGCACATGCGAAGCGAAGGCAATCGTCTGCTGCAAGCCGTCGACGAATTGATGGAAATTGCGCATGCATCGAATGCGCGCGCCGAGATTTATCACTTGAAGGCGGCGGGACAGCGCAATTGGCCGAAGATGGATACGGTGCTCGCACGAATCGATTCGGCGCGCGCCGCCGGTGTGCAAATTACCGCTGACATTTATCCGTACCCGGCAGGCGCGACGGGACTCGATGCATCAATGCCACCGTGGGTGCAGGCCGGTGGCTATGGGAAATGGGCGAAGCGTTTGCAGGACCCCGCGACTCGCAAACGCGTGGTGCACGAAATGCAAACGCCCAGCGACGAATGGGAAAACCTTTATCTCGCAGCCGGCACGCCCGACAAAATTATTCTGGTTGCGTTCAAAGCCGATTCGCTCAAGCAATACACAGGCAAGACACTCGCGGAAGTCGCCAAGTTGCGCGGAACGTCGCCGGAAGAAACGGCAATGGACCTGGTGATTAAAGACGGCACGCGCGTAGGCACAGTGTACTTCCTCATGTCAGAGGACAACATCAAAAACGAGATCGCCAAACCGTGGGTAAGTGTCGGTTCGGATGAAGGGTCGTACGCAACTGAAGGCGTGTTTCTCAAATCAAATGCGCATCCTCGCGCCTACGGTTCGTTTGCGCGATTGCTGGGCAAATACTCGCGCGACGAGAAAGTGATTCCACTGCAGGAAGCAATTCGGAGAATGTCATCGCTGCCGGCGGCCAACTTACGTATTGCGCGTCGCGGATTGCTCAAGAAGGGAAATTTCGCCGACATCATTATTTTCAACGCCGACTCAATTGTCGATCACGCAACGTTTGATAAGCCGCATCAATACGCGACAGGTATGCGCGATGTGTTTGTGAACGGAGTGCAGGTGCTTGCAAACGCCGAGCATACGGGAGCGAAACCGGGGCGTGTTGTACGCGGACCCGGGTACAAGAAGAAGTAGGACGCGTACGGCACTTGCGGTGTCGACATCTTAAGGAGGTCACGCGGTTGAACGGAGCGCAACCAAATCAAGAGTTCAAGAGCTAACAACATTTGGCCAAACTGCCGAACAGCCGACGACGAGCTGAAACGCCGAAAAGCACCGAAGCCGGAAAAGCCGAAACGCCGTGGTGATCAGTTTTTTCGGCCCAGGGCTTTTTGGCTTGTTGTGAGCTTTCAGCTTGTTGTGAACTTTGAGCTTGTTGTGAGCCTTCAGCTTGTTTTTACCAACGACAGAGGCGCCCACTCGGGCGCCTCTGTCGTTTTTCACCAATTACCGATTACTTCTTGTTGCGACGTGAACGCCACATTGCACCGACACCAACAGCAGCCAAACCAGCGGCTATCAACGCGACCGACGCTGGTTCCGGCGTAACGACCGGTGGCGTACCCGCGAACGCCGGAGCGGCGCTAACGGCCAAAAGAATTGCGACCTGAGCAAAGCGCTTCATCGAGCCTCGACAGTTGTGATAGTGAAAAAGAAAATGCTTGAGAGAGCAATTATTGCAATTGCCGGGCCAGTAACTGCGCGTGGTCGCTGCCTATAAAAGCCGTCGACAGCCCACCGCCAGAAATAAAAAACCGTTGCGCTCGGCCTCGACAGAGAGGCACGAGCGCAACGGTCAATCCTGACTTTTTTGTGATTACTTCTTGTTGCGACGTTTACGCCACATTGCAGTGGCGCCCAACGCGACCAAACCGGCGGCCGACAACGCGATGGTTGACGGTTCTGGCACAACGGCCGTTGGTGACACGGACGCGAATGCCGGAGCTGCGGTTACGGCCAGGAGAATGGCGATTTGTGCGAAGCGCTTCATATGGTCTCGAGGTTGTTATGGATAAGGAGAAACTACGCGCTGAAAGACAAACCGGCAATGCGTGATTACTTCGACGGCGGAATGAAGCCCTGAATTTGCTTCACGGCGTAGTCAATCTTCATGTCGAATTGAATCTTGCCCCACGCTTTGGTCGAGGGACGAGCATCGCCCTGAATGCCGTTGCCCGGGGCAGCGTTGGGATCCCGCGGCGTTCCGGCGGGCGGACGCGGCGGGCTGAAGGCAATTGGATACAGATCTTCGCGCGACCATTCGCCGTTGCCGAGGTACAGCATTTCCGATGTGTCCGGCAAACCGGCATGCGAGCTCGGCTGAATGCCCTTCGCTTCAACCATCTTGTTGAAGTCATCCTGCGCAGGCGCGTACACGCGATCGCAGTAGAAGACGTGAATGCCTTGTGATCCGTACTTGTCGTCGAGTTTTTTGGCGACCGACGCATACACGTTGTTTGGTCCATTTCCCTGACCGCCGCCGTGGTCGCCCATCAATACCACGTTCTTGAACCCGGTCTTGATGGCTTCTTCGGAAATGCGCTCAAGAACTGCGCTCAATATTTCCGGCGTCAAACCAATCGTGCCTGGCATGGCCGCGCTCGCGCCATTTGGCGTGTAGGGGAGCACTGGCAGGAACAGGGCGTTGCCGAGTTTGAGGGCAATCGTTTTCGCAATCGCCTGGCCCATGAGGGTGTGGCCGCCGTTCACATTCTGCGGGCCCCGTTGTTCGGTGCCGCCCGTGTAGACAAGCGCCGTGGTTTTTCCGGCCTTGAACGCCTCGCGTACCTCGGGCCAGGTCATCATACCGAACTCGACGAGTGGCTCTTTGAACTTCTTCTTCGAGATGTCGGCAGGCGCCTGCGCCTGAAGTGTGGCGCTGGTAAGCGCGAGGGTCGCGACGGCAACCAGGAGGCGTGGCAAATGAGTTTTCATGATCGACAATGGGGTGGTTCGCGAAATGAAGCGGGGGAGGGACGGGCCGGTTGGGTTTCTGCTCCTCAAGTATAGAATACGCGCGGCGGCGATGGTGCGTTCACTTGAGCCCTTCAAGCTGCCCAATCAAATCAAGAAGTCCACTGGCTTCCCACCAACGGTTGCGCCTTCCGGTTGAAAGCGGCATGAGAACCCCCGCGTTCGTGAGTTGGTCAATGGCTTCGTAAACGCGCGTCTTGGCGCGATTGGTAATGGCGACGGCAACGGGCGCCGAGATCATTGGATGCGCCGGAAGTTGATCGATGATCGTCCACGCGGCGGCGTCTGCTCGAGGTGCGGTCTCCGATGCCGCGAGCGCGTCTCGCCAGCGGTTTTGCAGCGTGCGCACCGACGCGAGATACGATTGCGCCAGCTTCGCCGATTGAAAAGTTGCGCTGGCAAATTGCTCAATCCACTCGTTGACACCAACGCCGCGAAAGCTGTTCAAGCCATCGATATAACGATTTTTCGCGTTGGCAAAAATTACGCTGATGGGTGGCAGAAACCGCGGTGCAATTCCACGGCGTTTGAGAACGATATGAACCAAAGCTCGCCCCGTCCTGCCATTTCCGTCTTCGAACGGATGGATTGTTTCGAATTGTGCGTGCACAAGCGCCGCTTGCACGAGAGGTGGCAGCGTGTCGTCGTTGATTGCCGCGCAGAGATCGGCCAGTAGTGCGTCGAGAGTGTCGGGCGGCGGCGGCACGAAATCCGCACTGCATGGGTTGTAGTCGTTGCCGCCAATCCAGTTCTGACTGCTGCGTATGCGTCCAGCAATTCGATGTTGTGGTGAATGCACAAACAAGCGGCGATGAATGGCGACAATCTCCGCTTCGCTAAACCACTCAGTTTCCGCGGCTTTTTCAACTGCGAGCGTCATTGCGTCAATATTCGCGAGCACCTCGGCCGATGTTTCTCCTGTTTTGTTTCCCGATTCCGCACGCGCTTCTGCTCTCGCCAATTCGCGAACACCGACCTGCATTCCTTCTACTTTGGAGGATGCGATGGATTCCGTGCGTAACAGAAAGCGTGCTAATGGAGCGAGCGCGTTTCCTCCTTCGTCGTTCAGTTGCCGAACCGCCTGTTCGGCTTCGGCTATGATTCCGGCCAGCACGCCGTCGATGTTGATATTGAGCGACGAGAGTTCATCTGGCAGGTAAGCTTCATAGCGGCAAGCGCGGCGATAGCGTGCCGGCGCGTCGATGGACGGATCGGATTCCCACATTTTCGAAAGCAGTTTGCCGGGCATCTTTCAGCAGTGACGTGGTGATGTCAGGCAGGGCTAATAAGACAGTATGGTCCCGTTTATATATTAAACAGGACTATGGGACTAAACTAGTCCTGTTTTCCTGTCGTGCAACCTGACCGAAATGGCGGCAGCGCGGCCATCGCATTGGCTCGATGCGGCCTACGTCTTAGATCTACGTCACGCTAGCGAATCACCGCATCCATCCGTATTCCTGCCATCAATCCTTTCCCGCGAGACCTTATGCGTTTGATCGTACCAACAACGGCTATCGTCGCCGCCCTCGGCATCGGCTATTCCGCCGGCCGAACGAACCTGGCACCCGCCAGTAGCAGTCATTCAACCAGGACTGATCAGCCGACAGCCGTGGCTGCAGACCCGCACGCAGGCCACGTCATGGAGATTGGCGGAGCCGCGATGCCTGGCTTTGTCCAATCAGCAACCATTCCCGCATCAGGTACAACCGCGCCGGATCGCATTGCAAAATCACCGCGACACGCAGAATGGGTTGCGATCAAAGTCAACGCGACGGACAGCGTGATGGCGTGGGTCGTGTATCCCGAACGTAAAGACAAAGCGCCGGTTGTCATTGCCATTCACGAAAACACGGGCATCAACACGTGGACGCGTTCCGTCGCCGATCAGTTGGCGGCGGATGGATTCATTGGCATTGCGCCCGATCTCACCACGATGAAGCGCACGGGTGATCTCAAGGCCGATCCCGCAGCAGACGCCGGACGCGCCGCAATTGGCTTGATTACCGTCGACATGGGTGATGCGATGATCGATGCCGTCGCGAAATACGGAATGGCGTTGCCATCAGCACAGCAAAAATATGGAATTGTCGGATTCTGCTGGGGTGGCGGACGCTCCTTCTCGCATGCTGTGCATGCGCCGGGACTCGGTGCATCGGTTGTGTACTACGGCACGCCACCAACGCCGGAACAGATGGTCGCAATCAAAGCGCCGGTACTTGGATTGTACGGCGGCAACGATGCGCGCATCAGTTCGACAATTCCCGCTACCGATTCCGCGATGAAAAAACTTGGTAAATCGTACGAGTACGCAATTTTTGAAGGTGCCGGTCACGGATTTCTTCGCGCGCAAGATCAAACTCCGGCCAATGAGAAAGCGGCGGAAGAAGCGTGGCCAAAAACGATTGCGTTCTTCCGAGCAAAACTCGGGAAGTAGTGATCGTTCACACAGCATTTACCCTGGCGCTTGCATTGACACGCTGGTGATTCACTCGTAGCCTCGTCGAATCCTTTAGGTCCCCCTCTGTCCGCAGCCAATGTCTACCAGACGCGACTTTCTGAAAACCGGAGCAGCCGCAGCGGCCGCTTCCATCGCGGTGCCGAAAATTCTTTCGGCTGCCGATTCGACTGCACCTTCGCTAATTCACCAACCGTATCTCGCTGCGCCGAGTACAGAGACGTACGCGATTGACTTCGCGGCCGACGCGCTGAATGCAGCGAAGGATGCAGGCGCTTCGTATTGCGATGTGCGCATTGGACGATATCGGCGTCAGTCGGTGAACACGCGCGAACGGCAGATTACGGGGGTGTCTGATTCTGAATCGTACGGAATTGGTATTCGCACCTTGGTGAACGGCAGCTGGGGATTCGCGAGCACCAGTAACATGACGAAAGACGGTGTCATCAAGGCCGCGCGTGAGGCCGCGCGCATTGCGAAAGCAGCGAAGGCGGCGCAAAAACGTCCGGTGGAATTGGCGCCGTCGCCGGTGGTGAAGGGCACGTGGATGACGCCAGTAAAACGCGATCCGCTTGAGGTGCCGTTGGAAGAAAAAGTTGCGTTGTTGTTTGCAGCGAACGAAGCGGCGCTCAAAACGGCGGGCACGCGTTTTGTCACATCGGGACTCGATCTTCTTCGTGAGATCAAAACGTATGTGAACTCCGAGGGCACGGAAACAACGCAAACGTTTATTCGCGTTGGACCGTCGTGGGCGGCAACGGCGTCGGGCAAAGGGGGATTTCAGCAATACAGCGAAGAACTCGCGCCGCGCAGTGCCGGGTGGGAATACATCGAGTCGCTCAACATGGCTGGCAACGCAGCTGCGTGGGCCGCGCTCGCGGTTGAAAAGACCGGTGCAAAAACAGTCGAACCGGGGCGCTACGACATCATCATTGAGCCAACGAATTTGTGGCTCACTATTCACGAATCAATTGGACATCCCACCGAGCTCGATCGCGCAATGGGATACGAAGCGAATTATGCGGGAACAAGCTTCGTTGCGCCGCCGGAAAAGCAAATCGGCAAATTGAAGTACGGCACGGACCTGATGAACATTCAGGCCGATCGCACGCAGCCTCAATCGCTTGCGCTGGTAGCGTGGGATGACGAAGGTGTTGCGGCGGACAAGTGGTTGGTCATTGAGAAAGGAATGTTCAAGGATTATCAAACAACGCGTGAACAGGCGGCATGGATTTCGAATCTCACAGGCGTCAAGAAATCGCACGGTTGTTCATTTGCTGACTCGTGGGATAGTGTGCAGTTCCAGCGCATGCCGAACATTTCACTGTTGCCAGGAAGCAAAGACATCGATACCAACGATATTGTGGCGGCAACGGATCGCGGTATTCTCATCAAGAATCGCGGATCGTGGAGCATTGATCACCAACGCTACAACTTCCAATTCTCCGGCCAGCTGTTTTACGAAATAAAAGGTGGAAAAATTGTTGGCATGTTGAAGGACGTTGCCTATCAGGCCAACACGCCGGTGTTCTGGAACAGTATGGACATGATCGGCGGGCAGAAATCGTATTGGCTTGGCGGGTCGTTTGGTGATGGCAAAGGACAACCGGGTCAATCGAATTCAGTCAGCCATGGTTGCGTGCCTGCGCGCTTCCGCGGCGTGACCATCGTGAACACAGGACGTGGCGAATGAAACCGCAATCACTCATGGCCGACGCTGATTTCCTTTCGCGCGAACAGGCAAAGGCGCTCTGCGATCGTGTACTCTCGTTTGCGAAAGCCGATTCCACGCGCGTGAACGTGAACAGCGGCTGGCAGGGAAATTCGCGTTTCGCCGGAAACGAAATCACAACCAGTGGTGGTTCAACGAACACTACGGTGAACGTGACATCCACCATCGGAAAACGTCGCGCGTCGGCGTCAACAAATATTCTTGACGATGAAGGACTGAAGAAAGCGGTTGCGTTGTCGGAGTCGCTCGCAAAGCTGAGCCCCGAAGATCCGGAAATCATGCCGGAGCTCGAACAACAGACGTACGCAACAGTCAACAGTTATTTCGACAGTACTGTGCAACTCACGCCGGAAGTTCGCGCCACCGCGGTGCAGAAGAACATCGCAACTGCCGAAGACGAAGGAAAAGCTGTCGGCAAAATTTTCGTCGCAGGATTTCTGGATGCAACCGCCGGTGCGAATGCGGTTGCGAACAGCAAAGGTTTGTTCGCGTATCATCGTTCAACCAGTGTGTCGCTCTCAACAACAGCGAGAACTCCTGACGCCACTGGCAGCGGTTGGTCAAGCGCTGGTGCGCGGGATTGGAGTCTTATTGATCCCGTCGCATTGGGGAGAGTTGCTGCGAAGAAAGCGGTCTTAAGCAGAACACCAAAAGCGGTTGAGCCAGGCCTGTGGACGGTCGTACTTGAACCTGCCGCAGTCGCCGAAATCATGCCGTCGCTCATGGGCGCGTTTAACGCGCGCAACAACGACGAAGGACGCGGCACCTTCAGCAACACGACCGGCGGCGGAACGAAACTCGGCCAGAAAATTGCAGATGAGCGCGTGACGTTGTATTCGGATCCCACCGATCCTGATTTGCTCGCGCAGCCATTCGATGCAGAAGGTTTGCCGCTGCGGCGCGTGACGTTCATTGAAAACGGAATTCTGAAACAGTTTTCGTACGATCGCTTCTGGGCGCAGAAGCAAGGCAAGCAAGCCACCAACAGTGGCGGTGGTCGTGGCGGTGGTGGCGGCGGAGGAGGAGGTGGCGGCGGTGGCGCGGGAGTCAAATTTGTTGGGGGAACGAAGAGCACCGCCGAACTCATTGCTGGATGCGAACGTGGCATTCTCGTCACGCATTTCTTTTACATTCGCAGTCTCGATCAACGCACTGTGTTGCTCACTGGCCTCACGCGCGACGGCACATTCCTGATTGAAAAGGGAAAAATTACGCAGCCGGTAAAGAACTTTCGTTGGAACGAGAGCCCGTTGTTCATGCTTTCGAAAATTGAGGAAGTTGGAAAGGCAGAGCGCACTGCCGCTGGTGCCGTATGGCCGTCGTTGCGTGTGAAGGATTTCAACTTCTCGAGTTTGTCGGACGCGGTTTAGGTGACAGAAAATCGCGCGGACATTGATGTCCGCGCGATTGGAAAATTTGACAAAAGCAACGAAAGAAACGCGGATTTAACGGATCACGCGGATAGTTCACACCACACTGGACTATCCGCGTGATCCGTTAAATCCGCGTTTCATTTTTGCTGTTTTATCTCAACTCGCGGTGAAGTTCGGAAACGTCACTTAATCGATGATCTACGACCGGCGACGACGCATCACTGCGCCGATTACCACTAATCCGCACGCGAACAAGGCGGACGGCGGCCTCGA
>JBDUAX010000016.1:0-22914 GCA_040004455.1 Gemmatimonadaceae bacterium | reverse complement strand
GTTCGGACCAAACACATGTCCTAGCGCGCCAACGTACACGACATCGGGATTACCCGGATCAATGCGAATGCGCGAGATGTACTGCGTTTCCTTGAGCCCAACGTACGTCCACGTTTTGCCGGCGTCGGTTGATTTCCAAACACCATCGCCGTGTGAAACATTTCCGCGAATCGGTGTTTCGCCGCCACCCGCCCACACCACATCGGGATTGGATTCCTGAATTGCAACAGCGCCAATAGTGCCGCCGAAATACGCGTCGGTTACGGGAATTGATGTGGTGCCACCATCCGTGGTCTTCCACACACCTCCGCCCGTCGTGCCGAAGTAATACTCTTTCGGCCGGGCAATCGAACCGGCAACGGCAACCATGCGCCCCGACTGATTGGGACCAATGTTGCGCCAGGCAACTTCGTACGATGTATCAGCCGGAGCAGCACCTGCACCGCGGCCGCCGCCTCGGCCCTGCGCATTCAGCAGCGAAAACGGAAGCACGGCGGCGAAAAGAAACGCGATGTGTCGGGTCATGGATGTTGGCTGAGCTGGTGATGTTCACCTGACGCTGCGCACGATATGCTGCAAGATACGAGCGCGGTGGTGACATCTGGGTGGCAGCCACGAGGATATTTCCACCTCAAACCTCCGGCGGGCCGGAATGGCCAACCGGCGTATTATCGGAATCAGTGCGAGCTTGTGTCTGGCGCGCTAGCGCGCGTACACAAAGGACTTGGTTGTCAAGGCAAATGGCATTTGGTCCGCGCACGTCGTGTACCCGGCGCGCCCTTCCACTTTCACCGACGTCGCACTTTCCATTTGCGCGAGCACTACGCCGCGTCCCTGGCCGAATTCAAAACAGTAAATTTGACCGTCAGCTGCGATCTGCGCAGGGTCGCGATTAATAAATCCAGTTGAACGTGACGTGTACTGATACAATCCCGCTGCGAAATCAGGCTGCGAAGTTCCCATCGATACACTGAGTATTGACGGATCAACATTGTCGGGCACAAACGCGAGATGCGCTGCTTCCGGCACAGACGTCTGCGCTGCGTTCACCCACAAACCACGCAGCGATCCGGAAATGTCGTACGCAATTTCACCACCCAATGGTTCGACAGTGCGCAACATCGTTCCGTTGTAATTTCCGAGTCGCGCGCGGATTTCACTGCGTGCGGGTTCGGTGAAATAATCACTGGCGGCAACGGTGTAGGCTTGCGGATTGTTCGCATTCCATCGCACCGCATTCGCGTATGCCAATGGTGTTCGTCGCGTATCATGCATCCAGAAATCGAGCGCGAGTGAAGTCTGTCCGCCAGCGGACGCGATTTGCACGCCAACTGATCGCGAAATACCGGCCGGTTTCGAGTAGCAACCGCTGAACGTCGAGCCGTTGTTCAAACCGAGGTCGTACGAGTAACACTGCTGGTCAAATGCGCCGAGTTCCTGCAACAAATCGGATGTCAGCGCTGCGATATGGCCGAATGTGCCGCGCACTTCGTCGCACAACGCAAAGTCGAGTGTGTAGTCGTCCAGGTTGCTCGCCGAATAGTGCGTGCGATGCGCGCCGGTAATGATGATGTTCGCAGGTGCGACAACCGGAACTGTATTAAACGTCGCTGTCGCATTTCCGTTTGCGGGCCGGTTGACGTACAGGTATTGATGATCCGTCGGAAACAAGTGACCCGGCGGACCGAGGTTGCCGAGTGGTACCCAGCCGGTCATGTTCGCCTGGGTGATTGGCGAGACCGTCATCAACGCGATGCTCGTACCGCACGACGGAATTCTCGTGCCGTTGGGGAGCGTCGGCGAGAAGACTGTTGGCGGCACGTCGTTTGGTTTTGAGCCACTGATGTCACCGCCTGCGCAGGCCGCGGCCAGCGTCAAAACGAAAATTGCCGGCACTGTGACAAAAACCGACGAAATGGTGGAGGGATTTCGGGCTCTGCGCATAGCGTCGTATTGAAAGTTCGTTTTTTTCGCTCGATCCGCGATAGTCATTGCACAACAACGACGCGCGAAGGTGCGCAAGGCCACGAGCTGAGCCGGTCGAGTAACGAGACGGGCCTCGGAAAGGGCGCCGGCACTTGACGTGAAATTGCCCGCGGAGGGGCGAGAATTTCTGAGCAATATGGCGGACGGTGTCCGTAGCATGGAGATTAGTTCACCTTCCCCGAGGCGGTCTGCCTCATGGCAGTATCGTTACAGGAAACGCATGCGCCACCCGAGGATAATTGCACAAATGCGGCAGACCGTTAGCACTCATTCGAGACGATTGGGATTGTGGCTCATGCTTTGCGTTGTTGTCGGTTGTGCCGATTCGGTTTCGCCGACGACGAAGACTGCTGATGTGATGTCGTCTGTGCCGTTTGTGGTGTCGAACGCAACGTCGAGTTCGCTCAAGACCGTGTCGGCGGGGGCGAATGCGAGCGCGGCGGGCGCTGCAACGCTCGTCTACGTCTCCTTAGCGCCAAACACGTTGCCGTCGGCCGTGAGTGTGTCAATTCGTGTGCCGCGAACAACAGTGGTCGTTGAAGCGCCTGTCGTTGATGGCGGCTTCGATCCGGTTGCAGTGTCGGCAGTTTACGGCGACCGTTTGGAAATCACGGTGCTTGGCACGAATGGTGTATCGGATACACCGCGAACGGTCCCTGTGCCGAAATCGTCACCGCCGATTGTCGTGCGCACGGAGCCCGTGCCGAATAAGCGTGACGTGCCGCTGAATACGAATTTGATGGTGGTGTTCAGTGAGCCGGTGAATGAGAGCGTTCTCGTCAATCAGTCCATTGTCGTATCGAAGAATTCGGTTCAGGTGCCAGGGATCGTTACCTTCGCGGACACGCTGCACACTCGAGTGAATTTCAGTCCCACAAACGCACTGGACGGTGGTACCGACTACAAATTCGTCATCGCCAATACAGTTCGTGATCTCGATGATGTTTCATTGGTCAGTGCGTTCAGCTTCGATTTTACGACCACGTCCACCACCGATATCGCGCAAGTCTCACTCTCGCCGGACAATTCGGCGACTACTGTCTACTACGAGTCAGTCGGAATGACTGCGACGCTGACTGATTCGCGCGCAAATCCGCTGACGGGTCGTGTCATAACCTGGAGCACCAGCGACCCTTCAATTGCGATTGTGTCACCGCAGTCTCCGACGACTGCAACCGTACTCGGCACCGGTTCTGGCATCGTGACAGTCTACGCGACTGTCGAAGGCAAGGTCGCGTCCGCGCGAATCCGTTTTGAGATTAGCAAGGCTTTCATTTATTCGATCGAAGAAGGGATGAAAGCGATTCCCATGCCTCCGGGGGTCGTCTGGTCGCAGGCCAGTGCGATTAACGATGCCGGACAAGTTGCTGGAGCGATGCGTTTGCTATCGGGCGCACCACACGCGTTTGTCTGGTCAAAGACTGAGGGTGTTACTGATCTTGGTCAGCTGGACTCCTATTGGGGCAGCGGGGCAACGGCCATAAACAATGTCGGCCAAATCGCGGGCTATACAGGTGCATCAGGAGGAGAAGTGCATGCATTCATCTGGAGCAAAACAACTGGAATGATTGATTTGGGGCGGCCAGCTGGTACCAATCACAGTACGGCGAACGCAATCAACGACTTGGGGGTGGTCGTTGGTAGCGCGTGGGGAGCAGATGGCCAGCAAGCCATGCGCTGGTCACTTTCGAACGGAATGAGCATGATTGCCGCTCCCTCGCGCGCCAGCGCAAAGGGCATCAATAATATCGGTACAATCGTTGGTGGAATTTTTGAAGCGAATGACCCGTATGGCGACGAGATTGGCTCACTGGCATGGGACACATCTGGTCTTCTAAAGCAGATCACGCTTTGTACGGCCAGTTTCGAGCCTTGCAATATTGGCGCAATCAGCAATCAGGGAGTCATTGCTGGCGTAACTCCGAATGGATCTTTGTACACTCGGCAGTCCGACGGAAAATTGACGATACTGCCGGTCGCCATTGGAGACGTGCGCGGCATTAATGATGCCGGGCAGGTTGTGGGAACCGGATATTCTGGTTCCGCTCAGGCGCTCATTTGGTCGCCAACGAGCGGGGTGCAATTACTCGGCGCTCTCCCCGGCAAGTCATGGAGTTATGGCTTGGGAATCAACAACCGAGGACAGGTCGTTGGATACAGCCAATAAGTGCGCGGGCCGCGGTGTTCAACGCTGCACAAGCGGTGCAGTGCTGCTACTGCTTTCGGTATTGAGCGGCTGCTCGGATGCGCACGCGCCAACGAGCGTCAGCGCCCAGTTGTTGCCCACGTCGTCCGCACCATTCGTCATGTCGAGTCCTCATCATCAGCTAACTGAAACAATTTCGGTCGGCACCAGTCATGACGCGACTCGTGCGCTACAAACGGTGTACGTGTCGTTACCTCCTGCAAGTTATCCGGAAGCAGTTAGCGCTAAGTTGCAAGTCGTTGGCACGACAATCACGGTCAGCACAGCGGTCGTGAATGGCGGTTTTGATCCCGTGGGAATTGCAGCGCTCGTTGGCGACGAAATCGAAATCACAACACTTGATGTTAGCGGCAAAACAACCGGTCGACGCGTAACAGTGCCCCCTTCAGGACCGCCCGTCATCGTTCGTGCTGAACCCCCACCCTACAAACGTGACGTGCCACTGAATACGAATCTGATAATCGTGTTCAGTGAACCGATCGATGCGGCATCGTTATCCAATTCGTCCATCCAGCTCAACTCCGGCACAGCACTTGTCGATGGATTGATTTCATTTGCCGATGTCGCGCACACGCAAGTGCAGTTCATTCCAGCATCGCCGCTGCTGAGTGCAACGGACTACGTGCTGACGGCAAACGTACTTGTCAGAAACCTGAATGGAACGTCGCTTGCTTCGACTGTCAGCGTGTCGTTTACAACCGTTTCAGTTCCGAGACTGACTCTGATTCGAGCGGCGCCATTCGAAACTCAGACGAACGTTGATGTGTTGAGCCCGGTGCTTGAATTGTGGTTCAACGAACCGGTGCGCATACAGTCACTCGCTGACTCCAACAATCAAGCGCGAATACAGTTGCGATTGGATGGCGTGACGATCAATGCCGACGAGGCCCAGTTCGCATGCCGGTCCGTTGGTATACCAACCGTGGGAGGGTGTACAAGTATTTTCATTGTAACCAATGCACCGCTTCGCACTGGTTCTAACTACCAACTTGTCGCTCTCGCGGGGTTGGAAGGCATAAGTGGCGCAATCCTTCCCGACACCCACACGATTCAATTCACGACAGAGTCGCCGCCAACAGGTGAATCGAATGCAGTGCTCTCAGCGGTCTCATTCACCATGCTTGAGTTTCAGGTTCCGAGTCAACCAGGTTGGTGGCAATACGCTCCAAAGTTGGTACTTGCCGAATCAAGCGGAAAGGGCCCCGCAACGATTGTCAGCCTATCGTTCTTCCTGCCCGGCTTCTACCGCCCATTTCCTCTCATATGCGGCGCCGGATTGCGAATCCTTGCACAAAGTAGCGTGGATCTATTCGGCGAACACTACGGCGACTTCGACAGGTCGTTCGATTTCGACGGACCAGGCACGAGGGCAGCCGCAGGCGATGCCACACTTGTCGTGACTTATCGTGATGACGCTGGTCGCATGAGCGCGATCACAGTGCAAGGTCACATCGTTCCCGGCGCGCTCCCGACCACGTACACCGGTGGCAACGGCTACCCTTTTTACGTCGGCCATTCCGGATGCTAAGGCGCTGACATTGGGGCGTTAACGAAAGCTCGTGGAGCCGTGGCTCGCATTACTCAACAGCGGCAACACCGACGCCGCCTGGGAAATATTCGCCGCGCGCTACCGCGCGCTGATGCTGGCGACCATTCGACAATTTGTTGAAGACACGGATGATGTGTCCGATGTCTTTGCATCAACGTGCGAAGCGCTTTCTGTCAACGATTTCGCTCGCCTCAAACGCTACTCAGAACATGCAGAGAAGCGTGCGAGCGCATCCACCTGGCTCGTAGTCGTTGTTCGAAACATCAGCATCGACTGGCTGCGACAGCGTGATGGCCGGCGTCGGGTAACCGTTCCGCCAACAATGACTGCGCTGCAACAGCAGATCTATTTCGCAATCTGCGTGCAAAGGCAATCGCAAATCGAAGCATACGAAACCATCCGCAGTCAAACGCAATCGTCGCTGAGCTTTCGCGAATTCCTGCGCGAAGTGCGCGCCATCAATCGCGTCGCACCCTGTATTTCGGTTGTGAGGTCGAACACAATCCGCAATCCAGCAGACACGCAATCGGCAATTGCTGAATCAGACCCCGCAGAAGTTGCCGAGTCAGCGCGCCGCCTGGCAAGTGCATTGGCAACGCAATCCCCGGATGTGCGCGTTGCCGTCGAGCTATTTGTAGTGGAACGCATGCCGGCCGCAGACGTTGCGCGCGTAGTTGGGTGGCCCAATACGAAAACTGTGTACAATCGAGTCTATCGTGCGCTTGCGTCACTGCGCGCCGAACTACTTCGCACCGGAATTGGTCCACATGATCTTTGATGAGCAATTCTCGTGGTCCGATCCGTATTACAGCAAAACTCATATGAGGACCTTCTTCGTTGGTCACCTCTTTGTTGCCCTCCAGCCGTGACCCGAAATTGTCCGACGGAGTCCGCGCTGCTGTTGTTTGCCATGAATGATTCGTCGATGCCTGATGACTCAGTAGCGCAGCATGTCGCGACCTGTGAGGATTGCACCAAATTGGTGGCGGAGCTTCAGCAAACGATCGCCCTGACAGAAATGGCTGAGTCTCAAGAGCAGGCCATTACGACCGCGTGTCTCGATGAATTTGAGTTGTCGCTGCTCGTCGTAGGCACGATGAGTGACTTCGAGCGTCACCAGGCACTGGTGCACGTTGCAGGTTGCGCGCACTGCCGCGGTGAGTTGGCCGCGCTAAGCGCGTTGCTTGGCGCATCAACAATTGCCGACGAGACACGCGCCCTAATTCCGCAGTCGGCCGCCGTCGAAGCCAGTGCGTCGTTAATTACAAAAGATCCGACCAGGCGCACATGGTGGGCAGCGACCAGCATACTCACGGCTGCCGCAACCGTCTTAATCGCCGTCAGCATTTCGAAACAGAAACAGCGCGACACAGTTCGCGAACTACGCGATGCCACCATCACCGCCAGTGCTGCGCCGTTACCACTCTCACCAGTTGGTGACGTCACCGTCGCGAAAGCACTGCAATGGTCAGCCGTACCAGGCGCGAATCAATATCGCGTTACGTTGTACAACTCGATCGCTACCGTTCTGTTCGAAAGTCAGATCACGGACACTGCAATAGTCCTGCCAGACTCCGTCGTACTTCATGCCGACAGCTCGTATCTGTGGAAAGTGGAAGTACGAACGGGCTATGATCGATGGACGTCATCAGATCTTGTGGAATTTCGCGTTGGCAGCAAGCCCAATGTGCTGCTGAATTCCACATCAAAGTCGGGAGATGGCGCATCTTCAACCAATCCACTCGACCCGCTTCGCATTCGCGCATTGCGGCTTACCGATGCGCAGCTCGCTTCGGCAATTCGCGCCGATGCACATGAAGTGCGCGATGCGATCGCCACATCTCTTGCGCTTTCCGTCAATGGTCTCAACACAAATCGCGCTGTGGAAATTTCAACCGCCAAGCGAATTGCCGCGGCATACTCGACCGCATGGAACGACGACTACCTGGTGCACCACATTGCGCGGTTCGAGTCCTGGCCCGCTAACAAACGATCACTCAAACTCGCCGCCGACAGCGTGCGCCGCGCAGGTGTGTCGGCATTGGCGAGCGAAGGCGTAGCGCGAGCAATCGCCCTTTGGAAAAACGCTGTCACGCGCGCTTCCGCAATCGGAGATACCGCCGGCATGGCCGGATCGCTGGGAAATATTGGTGCGGGCTTCATTGAAAGCGCTCGCGCTGATAGCGCGGAGCTCTATCTCAATCGTTCGCGCACACTCGCGCACACCATCGGCGATATTCGTGTTGAAGCGAATGCACTCTCAAGTCTCGCCGCGCTCAGTGAACAGCACGCCGATCCAGGCAAAGCTCGCGATCTGTACGCGCGCGCAATCGCATTGCGCCAGGGCATTGGTGACACGCGCGGCCTTGCTTCCGATTACAACAATCTGGGTGGAATGACGCGCACCCTTGGCGACTTCGATCAGGCTCGGCGACAATTGGAATTCGCGCTGGCAATGAACAGGAAAAACAATCAACCGGAATTTGCGGCAACGAACCTGATAAATCTCGCGGCCCTTGCGAGTCTCACCGGAGACCTCGCGCACGCGGAGTCGAACTACCGCGAAGCGCTCAACACGTGGCGCGCAAAAGGTCAATGGGCCAACGTCGCCGACGCGCTGCGTGGTATGGGCAATTTGGAGCTCCGCCGCGGAAACTACAGCGCGGCGCGCACCACACTAAGCGAAGCACTGGCACTCTATCAGCGCGTTAATGCGACAACGAGCGCGCTGGATGTGCAACAAATTCTCGCGAGCACTCTCGCTGCTATGGGTAATTTACAAGGTGCACTCGACGAGCTCTCGCGAGCGCAACGCATTGCTGATTCCACCAATGCACCGGCAGGCGTCCGCGGGTCTATCATGCTCGCTCGCGGTGATTTGGCAGCTCGTCAGAATACGTTTGCCGAAGCGGAGCGCTATTACGCGACCGCCGAAAAATTCTTTACAACCGCCAACAATCGTAGCGGCGAAGCGGAGGCGATGCATGGACGCGGAACGATGTATCTCAATCAGGACAACACGGATCGCGCGCAAACACTGTTCACGACAGCTCTTCGAACTCAGAAAATAGACAACAATCAGCGCGCTGCAGCAATAACCCAGCTTTCACTCGCAACGGTCGCGCTTCGGCAACAGGATACGATTCGTGCGCGTCGTTTGCTGATTGCAACAACCAATGACTTCAAACGGCTGGGCGATCCCGTCGCTACGGCCGTCGCACTCGCCGAACGCGCATCCCTTGAATTTTCGGCAGGCTTTCCCGCCGCCGCCGATTCACTCTTTCGCGAAGGACTGACGGCAGTTGGCAACCGCGCCGCGCCGACAGTTACGTGGCGTCTGCACGCGGGGCTTGGTCAGATTCGCAGTGAACGAGGAAGCGCAAATGACGCATTGCGAGAACTGCGCGCCGCCGTACGCGATATTGAAGCAGCCGGTGGTTCATACCGGAATGTTGAGCGTCGTTCCGGATTTCTCACTGACAAGTGGAACGTTTACTCGCAACTTGCATTGGTCGAACGTACTCGCGGAGATGTGGGCGCTGCTTTTGAAGTCAGTGAACGTGTGCGGGCCGCCGAAATGCTGGAGCAGTTACAGAACGGTCGCATTGAAGAATCACAGGACATGGCCGCACCACTCGTCGTGCGCGAACAAGATCTGCGCCATCGAATTGCCGAGCTAACACGCGAACTGGCGGAGCAGGAAGGGGATGGTGCCAAAGTACGTGGAGCAAATGCAGCACGCATTGGTGCAGTGAGTCGAGAGGCCCTGGTCCGTGCACAGTCTGAGTACACCCAACTGTTGGTCGACGTGCATGATCGCGCGCCTCGCCACACGGCACTTGTCACTCGAAATGCCTCAAACTGGCGCGACGTAACCAGGCGTCTCGCGCCCGACGAGGCGATGATTGAGTACTTGTTGAGTGACACGCACTCAGTCGCATTCGTTTTGACGCGGGACACACTAGTGGAAGTGGAATTGGCAGCGAATAGACACGATCTTGCAAAATTGGTGGATTTCGTGCGCGGTACGCTGCAACCGCGAGCTTCTTCGCGCCTCGATTCGCTGTGGCGAGCACCTCTCAAGCAGCTTCATCGCGACCTGATTGCACCAATCGAAGCGACGGGACTGCTGTCTCGCAAGACTCGGCTCATTCTGATTCCGCAGGGGGAGTTGCACTATCTGCCATTTGCTGCGCTGATCAGTAGCAGCGGTCGCGAACACTTTCTTGTCGAGCAGTACCTGCTGAGCACCACGCCGTCGGCGTCGGTGTGGCTGACGCTAAATGCGCGGCCGAAGAATACGCCGAGCGCGGGGGTGTTGGCGTTTGCCCCGCGTGATGATGTGTTGCCAGGGACACGTCAGGAGGTTGACGCCATTGCGAGAATCACAGGAGGCGACACGCGAGTTGTTGTTGGCAGCAGCGCTACCGAAGAGGAATTTCGCAAGCTGGCGCCAACGCGTCGCGTCATTCATCTCGCCACCAATGGCGTGCTGAATAAGCAAAATCCATTGTTTTCGTTTGTGGAATTCGCGGGCAACAAAGATGATGACGGGCATCTCGAAGCGCGAGAAGTGTTTGGTCTGCGTCTCTCTGCCGAGCTGGTCGTATTGTCGGCATGTCAAACAGCGCTCGCTTCAGGTGCGCTCACCGATATTCCCGCCGGTGACGACTGGATTGGTTTGGTTCGCGCATTTCTTTCGGCGGGGGCGTCGCGAGTAATGGCGACGCTTTGGCCGGTGCAGGATAAGGCCACGGCGCAACTGATGGAGAGTTTTTACAAGCAGTATGCAGCGCGCGCTGATCCAACTGTCGCGTTAGCTGTTGCGCAGCGACAGATGCTGGCGCAGCCGGCGACCGCGAGCCCGTATTTCTGGGCGGGATTTGAGGTCGTGGGCGGGCGCTGAGATGTCGTGAATTAGTTCGACATTCGTTCAACCGGGTAGTGAACAAAATGGTGAGAGAAACATTGAGCAAATCGCGGTGGGTCGTCCGTATCAATGCACGAAGGCAAGTTTCATCGTGTGATGCGTCGGCCAAGGCGCTCGACGATGAGGTGATGCAAAGACATCGCCAACGTTGCCTCCGACAATTAACTCGGAGTATGTCGTGGCCAATAAGTCTTCGTCCGTCGCAATGATGCCGCGTCTGCGTCGCGTCGTGCTCCATTGCTTGAAGGCATGTGCAATTGTGACTGCGCTCGCGTGCAACGACGACTCTCCGACTTTCGGGCATCCCGCAGCACCAGTCGTTTATGTGTGCCACGCCGAGGGAACAAGTGCTGCTGCGGTCGTGAATGTCGAACTTCCCGATTTGGCTGCTCACAGAGCGCACGGCGACTACGTGGCGGTACTAACCGTCGATCGGACCAGCGCGGAAATTGGCGACAGTATTCATTTTCGCACCATCACCGATGCGCTCGCGTCGGCCCGCGCCGTGCGGGTGAAGCGGAGTGAAACGGAATCGGCCGTCTGTCGCATCACCATTAACGTGGCAGCGGGAACGCAGTCTGGCAGTACCGCCGCGTCGACGGATCCCACCTTTGAGCGTTTTCCGATAGTGATTGATGTTCCGAAAATTTCAGTTGTCGGTGCGTTCAGGATGGAAGTCGACGCGCAGGCAAGAGCAACTGGCGTCAGCACGAACGGCGCTGCGACAATCATTGTACCAACGCCCGCGCTGATAATTCCCGGTACAACGTCGCAAACGGCGGTCAGCGAAGAAATTTTCGTCGTCAATAGCCACGTGAATGGCTCGAAGGGTGACGACGCAATTATCGAAGGATTTATCATGTGCTCGGGTCACGCAGTCGGTGACACCGTCAGAGGCGGTCAAGGTGTGCTAGCGCTTCGCGCCCAAAACCTCACAATTCGTGGTAACAAATTCGAAGGGAATTTTACTGAGCGCATCGATTTGCGGGCGTCATCCGGAACCGTCGAACGCAACCATTCAAGCGGTCTTGGCGTTACCTGCGATATCTGTCTTGCGGGACCTGGCTCATTCGTTGTTCGCGACAATCGTATTATGGAGGGAGGTGGAGTTCCAGGGGTTTTGATGGTTCCGGCCACGCTGCTGCCTGTACCCACAATCATCGAGCAATTCACGCTTCCCGATCAAGCGTCGATCATTGCGACAATCACCAACAATGAAGTGCGGGGACATCAGAGCGTGCCAGTCGGCGTCGGCATTCGAGTGGGCGCCATGGGGGTTTTCGCACCGAACGTCGTCGGTAGTTCAACAGCAACGATTTCAGGAAACAGTCTCGTCAACAATCGCTTTGGAATCATTCTCGAAGCTGCATTTCCCGTTATTGGAGGTTCGTTGCGCGGCGATCTTGACATTACGACCAGTGGCAACACGTTCAGTGGCAGTTGCGAAAACAATTTTTACGTGGCATTTGCGCGTCATGCGACCGGTCTTGGCCTCAACACACAGGCGTATCTCAAGAACTCAACGTACAAGCTGACGCTGGGAACAGATGTGCCGTTTGCGAGTGCGTGGTACGCGAATCCGGCAGGGAACGGAAACACCTTGATCGTGAACGGCGCGACGATTGCGAATGGCACGAAACATTCGTACGACACCGCGCGCTTGTGTTCGACCGCAACAGGAGCCGACACGACAAGCAAAATAGTTGAGAAAACAACAACCATCGAAAGCGGTGATGCTCAAACGGCAGAGGTGGCGACGTTGCTGCCGAAGCCATTGCGCGTGGTAGTGCGAACGGGAACTGTGCCACGCGTTGGCATCACGGTGCAATGGACAACTGTTTCTGGAACGCTGAGCAGCGCAACGTCAGTAACTGATGCAACTGGTGTTGCGACGGTGAATTGGACACTTGGCACAACGTCTGGGGCGCAGTCTGCCACTGCGACGGTGGATGGTACTGTTTCGGCGATGTTTGGCGCGATCGGTGTTGCCTCAGCACCAATTATCACAAAGGTTCGTGGTGACAATCAGCAGGTCGATGTTACTGGTGTCGGCCTTATTCCATTGCGTGTCAAGTTGGTCGACCGCTTCGGAAATGCGGTCGCCTGTACCGTGATTAACTGGGCGGTGCTGAGCGGTCCGATCGCAGTCAACTTCGAGGGTTCAGGAGCGGTAACCGAATGTTTTGCCAGCATGAAGACAACGGGCGGAACCGGCGAGGCGCACACGCGCGCAACACTGGCTGATGGAACGTTTGTTGAGTTTCTGACAACCGTGAATTGATGCAGTTACTTCTCGTTCGTTCTACATCAGGGGCCAAACGCGTGTTTTCAAAACGTTCGTCCAGGATCGCAATGGTGCACTTGCATTCCTGCTTGCGTGCGGGAGCGGTGCAACGGATGCAACTCGATCCGACGTCGCGCTCGCAAGT
Organism: Gemmatimonadaceae bacterium; assembly: GCA_040004455.1. GTDB lineage: Bacteria > Gemmatimonadota > Gemmatimonadetes > Gemmatimonadales > Gemmatimonadaceae > Gemmatimonas. The sequence continues at coordinate 9,814 of JBDUAX010000016.1, read as the reverse complement.
CTCGAAGTCGAGTCTGCGCCTGGGACACTTCAAGTCGGCGAAACGGTCGCCTTGCATGTTATGGCCCGCACTTCCGATGGCAGCGTTATTCAGTCGCCGTCTGTGAAATGGTTTTCCCGAAACACGGAAATTGCCACCGTCAATAACGGCGGGGTCGTAACGACAATTGCGCCGGGTTCGACCATTGTCACGGCAACAGCCGGCAAGGCAATTGGGGCGGCTTCAATTGTCGTCCTGGGGCCGGCGATGAACAGTGCAGTCGCAAAGCTTTCAATTAGCGCTTCATCAGCGATCACCGTGGGTGAGTCAGTCAAATTCACAGTCGTCGCCACAACGAAAGACAACGTCCAGGTAGGCAACGCGCCAATTGCCTGGAGTTCGTCAAACGAATGGCGCGCTACCGTTGCGGCCGACGGGACGGTGCATGCGATATCGCCTGGTTCGGTGAATATTGTGGCAATGAGTGGTTCAGTAACGACGAGCATCGCCGTCACCGTAATCGACCCGGCTACGTCCGTAACTCTCGTTATGGCGCCTTACGCGTACAAATTACAACACAACGCTTGCTGCGAATCAGACAATTCAACTCAGTGTTACGGCGCGTGACGCACGGGGTCAGGTTGGACGCACGGGGTCAGGTTGTGGCTATTCCGTCGTCGCCGCTCTGGCAGTCAACGCGGGCAGATGTGGCCAGGGTCAGCGCATCCAGCTATCAGATTCCGAACAACGCGCAGTTCTACTTGATCAAAACCGGAACCAACGCTGCGGCTGTACGACGCGAATAAAGTCTGTCCGGTCGAGTAGTTGGCGGAGCGTGGCACGAAGCGGGCGTTACTTCTTTTCACTCATCTTGATGATGATGTCCCATTCACTCTTCCTTACAGGCACGACTGCCAGCCGACTGATTTTCAACAATTTCATTTCCGCCAGCGCGGGATTGGCCTTGATCTCTGTCAACGTCACTTCGCGCTTGAATTTCTCCACCGCACGCACATCCACCATGAACCACGTGGGCGTCTCGCGAACCGACTCCGCATCGTAGTACTCGTGGCTTTTATCAAACGCGCTTTCGTCGGGATATCCTTCGCGCACGACTTCGCAAATGCCGGCAACTGCCGACGGATCGGCCATTGAATGGTAGAAAAACGCCAGATCCCCTTTCTTCATGCCGTCACGCAGAAAATTACGTGCGGCAGAATTGCGCACGCCGTCCCAGTAGGTCGTTTTGTTTTTCGATGCCAGCAAATCGTCGAACGAAAAACTCTCTGCTTCAGATTTCACTAGCCAATAGCGACGCTCTCCCTTGTCGCGAACGAACCACTCCCCCCACTTCCCTTCTTCGTAAGGCAATGATTGCGGCGCCTTTTTCGCTGCCTTTTTGGGGGCCACTTTCTTCGCTGCAACTTTTGTTGTTACAACTTTCTTCGAGGCCGCCTTCGTCGGCGAAGTTTTCTTGACCGGCATTATCTCTCCGCGATGGCCTTCATGCTGGCAAGCCCCTTTTCGAAATCGGTGCCCACCATCTTTTCCATGTTCACAAACAGGTGAAATACTTTTCCGAACAGATCGAGCGGCCCTGACATCTTCCACGTTACAACCGTGCTGTTCCCGCTGGGCGCCGTAGTGAACTCTGTAAGGTTGTTCGCCTTGAACGGGCGCGTGAAATTCAAATTGATATCAACCTTGTTTGGCATGTCACTTCGCGTAATCTGCATACTGCCGGCGCCCGCTTTGTTGTTGCCATCCCAGCTGTACGCTGCACCAACTCCGCTTTCCGGACCAGTAAACGCGCGCTTCATGGCGGGATCAATTTTTTCCCACGGCGACCAGTCGGACCACTTGTGAAAATCATTGATCAACGGAAACACGCGATCAGGTGATGCGCCAATAGTCGTGCTTCGCACCAGACTGAAGGTTGACGGCCTGGTCGATGCGAACAGAATGATCAGGACAATTACTGCTGCGAGTCCGCCGAGGATGTAGAGCAACATGATGAATTCAAAGTGGTGTTCGATTGTGCGACGACAAGCACCCTGTCGTCAAAGTGGGAACAGCACATCTTCGCCGTTCCAGAAATCTCAGCTATCCAGCCCATACCGTACCTCGCCGTCCGGCAACGAGCAAGATAGGGACCTGAATGTTCGCGCTACCGGCGCCCGCGTTACTTGGTCGTCGTGAGATGTGGCTTGAGGAACCGCCCCGTATGCGACTCGCGAACCCTGGCGATTTGCTCGGGCGTTCCCCGCGCAACAACCGTTCCTCCTGCGTGCCCGCCCTCCGGCCCCAAATCGATCACGTAATCGGCCGTCTTGATCACGTCCACGTTGTGCTCAATGAGCAGAACCGTGTGTCCAGCGTTCACCAATCGATTAAGAGACTCGAGCAGTCGCTCGACATCCGCGAGATGCAATCCGGTCGTTGGCTCATCCAGGATGTACAGTGTGTGCCGTGCGTGCTGCAGCTTGCTCAACTCCGTGGCAATCTTGATGCGCTGCGCCTCGCCCCCCGACAATGTTGTGGCCGACTGACCAAGCGTGAGATATCCCAGTCCAAGCTCATCAAGCACGGCGATTTTCTTCTGTAACGCCGGCTCTTTTGAAAAAAACTGCGCGCCCTCTTCTACCGACATGTTGAGAATGTCGTCAATGGTCTTGCCGCGCACGGTTACCTCCAGCGTTTCGCTGTTGAAGCGCGCGCCTTTACATGCACCGCACGTGACTTCAACATCGGGCATGAAGTACAGTTGCGTGGTGACGGTGCCTTCTCCCTGACACTCTTCGCAACGCCCACCCTTCACATTGAAACTGAAACGTCCCGGTTTGTATTCGCGCTCGATCGATAGCGGTGCTTCAGTAAACAAATCGCGAATGGCGTCGTAAAAGCCAATGTACGTGGCCGGATTGGAACGACTGTTACGTCCAATTGGCGATTGATCAATGTTCACAACCTTCTGTACAAATTCGCCGCCTTCCAACTTGTCGAAGTCGCCAGGCAGCGTGCGCGTGTCAACCAATTGCTTCCACAACGCCTTGTACAATATGTCATTGATCAACGTGCTTTTCCCTGAACCAGACGCACCGGTAACCGCAATCAACGTGCCGAGTGGCAATTCAACGTTAACGGACTTGAGATTGTTCTCACGCGCACCACGAATCGCAAGTGTTTTGCCATTTCCCTTTCTGCGTTTTGTCGGCAACGCAATTACGCGTTTCCCCGACAAGAACTGACCGGTCGGCGACTCTGCGCATTTCATGATGCGATCTATCGAACCTTCCACCACAACGCGACCGCCGTGTACGCCAGGGCCAGGACCCATTTCCACAATGTGATCGGCTGCGCGAATTGTGTCTTCGTCATGCTCAACGACAATCACCGTGTTGCCGATATCGCGCAAGCGTCGCAATGTCGCAAGCATCTTCGCGTTGTCCTTCGGATGCAAACCAATACTTGGTTCATCCAGCACGTACAGCATGCCCATCAAACCGGAACCGATTTGCGTGGACAAGCGAATGCGTTGCGATTCACCACCCGACAATGTTCCCGACCGCCTGTTAAAGCTCAAATAGTCAAGCCCAATACCGAGCAACAGACGCACTCGACCTTCAATTTCCTTCAGTACGTGTTTGCCTGCATCTGCTCCGCGACCGCTTGGCTTCACTTTCCCAAGGAAAGCGACCAGTTCGTCGAAGTTCATCTGGCCAACATCGTGCACTGTCTTCTTGTTAATCGTGAACAACAATCGCGTAGCGCGCAAACGCGAGCCGCGACAATCAGGACAGGTGTGTTCAACCATCACTTTGTCCAACCATGCTTCCATTCGCGAGTCGGCCTCACCGCGTTGACGATATCGGCGATAGTTGCGCTCAATGCGACGCGCGATTCCGTTAAACATCACCATATGCCCTTCGCGTTCGTCGCGCTTTACTTTCGCGTCGGGTGGCGTTGAAATCGAAATGCGACGCTGGTCGAGCCCGTACAGAATTGCGTGGCGCGCGCCTTCCGGGAGTTCGTTCCACGGCGAGTCCAATGAAAAGTTCAGCTCGCGCGACAGGCTGTACATGATGTTGCCGTCCCACGTATCCGGATTGTAGCGAAACGCTTCTTTCACAAAACATCCTCCCGCGATGCTGCGATGCGGGTCGGGCACGAGCAAATCGGGGTGCGTGAGTTTGTCTACGCCCAGCCCGCCGCACGTCCGGCACGCCGCTTCGGGATTGTTGAACTGAAAGAACTCTGGTGCAATGTCGCCGTACACGAAGTGATGTGTCTCGCTCACCTGTGCGTCGTAAAACTTCTCTGCGACCGACTTGTTCGCGCCTTTCAGCAGTTCAATGCGCATAAGTCCATCGCCAACCAGCAGCGTGCTTGCGACCGCAGCTTTGATGGCTTTCTCCTTCTTGCGCGACACGGCAAAGCGATCGACAATCGCATCCATGTGTCGAACGTTCGATTCGTCAACATCCAGCTCTTGCGACAGGTCGACAGTTTTTCCGTCGATGATAATGCGCCGACACCCTTTCTTACGCGTCTCCGCGAACACCACTTCCAACTCTTCGCCGTAAATTGGAAATATTGGAGCGCGCAAGTCAATTTCAGTAGCTTCGGGCAACGACAGAATTGCTTCCAGAATCTGACTCGAACTCCGACTCGGTACTACCTCGCCTGTGCGAGGACAATGCGGTTCGGCAATGGTCGCAAACAACAAATTCAAATAGCTGGCGATGTCGGTCATGGTACCGACGGTCGAACGTGGGTTGTTGCCCGTCGTTTTCTGTTCGATGGAAATGACCGGCGACAACCCGAACACAAAATCAACATCCGGTTTCGCTACCTGCGCTACGAATCGCTTCGCGTAACTTGAAAGCGATTCCATATAACGACGCTGGCCTTCAGCGTAGATGGTATCGAAGGCGAGGCTCGATTTTCCCGAACCCGATAGCCCAGTTATAACAACGAGTTTGTCGCGCGGAATCTCAACGGAAATATTCTTGAGGTTGTGAACACGTGCACCTTCGACAGCGATTGTAGTTCGCGGTGCGCTACTCCGCGCCTTCTTGGCGGTCACCGCTTGCGCTCCTCAACATGTACAAACGCCAACTCCTGTACAGAGATGTTGCTGCGTCTCGTTAACTGCGTGCTGATTGATACCTTTTGAATGAATCCCAGGTCGGCCAGGTACTCACACGCTGCCGACGCCATGTCAATGTCGAACGTCTTCTTGAAATGCGCGTCAATCTCAGTGGCGGAGCGCGCTTCCCCCGTTTCACGCAGGTATTCCAACAGCGGAGCAAAGAGAACTCGTGCGCGATCCCGCAGGTAGTCGTCAATAGCGCCAATTGCCGCGGCAACATTCCCGCGTGTGCGTTTGTTGTCGAGCAGGTCAGTATAAATGACGCGGAAGAATTCCGGCTTAATCTTCATCGCCTGCAGGATGACTTCGCGGTCGGCGAGTTGGCCCGCACTCATCACCTCGATCTGCGCCAGGGGTGTGGCCGCGTTCAGAATCCAAAGCGACGTGTAGTGCAAGTCGTCGCGCGTTATGAAGAACTTGTGCGCCTTGTAGAGGGGCGCCAGGAGCCAATTCGCGGCGCGAAATAGTTGCACAACGGTATCGCGCGCACCAATGACACGGAGATCTTCAAATAGGCCCGCAATCGATTCGTCGTGCGTGTAGAGCAGCCGGCCCTTTGCAAGCAACGAGTGTGTAAACGAATTGCGCGTGGAGCTCTCAAGCATTTTGCGAAACTCAGCGCGCGGCATCAGGAACGCATGCACGTTCAAACCATCAGCATTCAACGCAATATGACCCGATTCGATCTTTCGATCGTCAATTGTGACTAACCCGAGGTCGATGTCGGAGTGCTTCCAGACAGAGTCGTGCGAGAGACTACCGCACAGTATCGCTGCAAGAATTGATCGGTCTTCGCGAATTTCCGCTACCAACTCGTCGAGTGCATGGGTGAAACGCGCGTGCAGTTCTGCGTTGTTCGATTTCGCCTTCGTTGATTTGACGTTCGGCTTCGTCGTTTTCGATGTCATGACGGTCATCGACCTTTCTTCCCAATTGTCCACGCCACTCTCTGCAACGCCAACCGTTCGACAGGCGAAATCCCCTTCAGTTCTGTTTCAATGCCCGTTGCATTGTCTTTGAACAGCGTTGCCAGAAATACGCACGCCGCGAGGTACGACCCTGCCAGCGTGGGATGACTCATGTCTTTGTCGTGCAACACAGGCGTTTCGTGCTTCACGAGAAATGCCTCCCACGCAACGCCAGCAGGAACTACGGTGGCGCCGAGGTCCTTCCCAATCGAGTTGTACGCGTCGGTTATTGCCTTCTGTGATTGGGGTGCGTTGCGACGCGCCCACGTGAGATACAACGCCATCTTTGCACCTGACGACGCAATAGGTTCAGCAAAGAGTTCAATGTTCTCGCGTGTGCGAACCGCGTTCTTAACCGGCAACGTGCTTTGTTCCTGCAACACGACCCAGTCGTAGCGCGACTTCTTGATGGCCTTGAGTACGTCGCCTTTGTTCCAATGCATGCGCAATGAAGCGCCTCCCGCCTGAATGAGATCAAAGCGCATTTCATGTCCGCGCGCCGCGGCGAGATCAACCAGCAGCTGCGGAACGTTATTGCGCGCCGTGAAGCTGTTGCCGACAAACAGAATATTGGTACTGGTTTTGGTCACGTTATTGCGCGCCGTCTGTTGGAGTATGCGCTGGGGTCGGGGTCGGGGTCGGGGTCGGGGTCGGGGTCGGGGTCGTGGTCGGGGTCGCAGATTCGCCGGTTCGGGGTCAGGTTCCGGGTCAGGTTCCGCAGGTTCGGGGTCAGGTTCCGGGTCACAGGTTCGGGGTCAGGTTCCGCCGGTTCGGGGTCAGGTTTCGAACCTAACCTCGCACCTGACTCCGAACCCGCGCTACGCATTCTCGACCTCGTGCAGCGAGGTGAACCTGACCCCATCAAACCCACTTTGATGAACCTGACCCCATCAAACCCACTTTGATGAACCTGTCCCCATCAAACCCACTTTGATGAACCTGTCCCCATCAAATGTCCCCATCAAACGATAACCCCGAAAATGCGGGTCGTGCCATTGAAAAAACCGTTCTCCCCAACGCTTTGTGGCAAGTGGTTGTCACACGCATTGAGCTTGACAGCGTGGCGAGCCGTACATACTCTCCACTCACCTGATGACTGGAGAGCACCTTGGCCCGCACGCCATCCGAACTGCTACAGGGAACCGTCGACATTCTCATCCTGCGCACACTCGCGTGGGAGCCGATGCACGGCTATGCCATCTCGCGCTGGCTCAACAACCAAACCGACGGCGTGCTACTCGTGGATGGTGCCGCGCTCTATCAAGCGCTTCACCGAATCGAGAATCGGAAATGGGTGTCGTCGTCGTGGGGGCTCTCCGAAAACAACCGGAAAGCGAAGTACTACACGCTGACCACGACCGGCCGAACGCATTTGCGCGCGGAATCGGCGGTGTGGAAGTCGTATGCCGAAGCGGTGTTCAAAGTGTTGACGCCAGCGTGACGCAATCATCATGACAAAGCAGAACTCCAGCCACTTCAAGTTTCCATGGCGCTCGCGCACAAACATCGCGAATGACGTCGACACGGAACTGAGTTTCCATCTCGAAATGCGAGTGAACGAACTCATCGCCAATGGCATGGGCGGCGATGCCGCGCGCAAACGCGCAACTGAAGAATTCGGCGACATCGAATTCACGAAAGCATACTGCAGAAATATCGACGCGCGCACCGAACGTTCAGAGCGCACCGCGAATCGATTTGCGGAGTGGCGACAGGATGTGAGCTACGCGTGGCGAACGATGCGCCGCAAGCCCTCATTCGCAATTGTATCCCTCATTACGCTCGCCCTCGCAATTGGCGCAAACACCGCAATTTTCAGCGTTGCGCGTGCGGTGTTACTCAAACCGCTGCCATACGGCTCGCCTGATGAACTGGTGCGACTTTCAGACAGTCCGCTCGATCAACCAAAAGAACACTATCAGCAGTCGCCAGCGAATTATGCCGATATTCGCGCGCAGCAACATACGTTAGTTGATATCGGCGCAGCGATGAACCTCGCTGTGACGTGGGCACCCGATAACGGAGATCCGCAATTTCTGCAGGGTGTGCAAGTCACTCGAAACATGTTTGCTGTGTTGGGCGTGAACGCAATGCTTGGACGGACATTTACTGCGCGAGACAGCGGCGATGGCAACGATCAGAAAGTCATCATATCGCATAAGCTCTGGAAGAATTCCCTCGGCAGTGATTCGGCGGCTGTCGGACGCATGATGCTCCTTGGCGGTCGCAAGTATGAAATTATTGGGGTAATGCCGAGTGAATTCACGGTTGGTGAGGAGGATGAGTTGTGGATGCCGTTCGAAATATCAGATATCACTCGAGATGAAGTACGGGCGCGCAAGCAACACTATCTGTATACGTTGGGACGTCTCAAGCCCGGCGTGAGTTTGCAGACCGCGAACGCTGATATCGGTGCAATCGGACGCCGGCTCGAGCAGGAGTACCCGGACGCGAATTCCAGGCACACTTCCTCACTTCAATCACTGCGCGAATCTCTGACGGGCGACTTCAGGAACGCGTTGCTGATGTTGCAGGCCGCTGCCGTTGCTGTGTTGCTCATTGCGTGCGCGAATCTCGCGAATCTCACGCTCTCGCGCACGATGGGACGCCGAAGAGAAATGGCGTTGCGAGCGGCGCTTGGTGCCGGAAGCGGACGATTGGTTCGTCAGTTGTTGACCGAATCCGTTATGCTGTCGTTTGTTGGCGGTGTCCTGGGAGTAGCAATAGCTACGATTGCCACGAAATTTTTGCTGGCGCTCAATCCGGATATGCTGCCTTCAATGTTCGTAGCCACTATTGACACGCGCGTGCTGCTTTTCAGTCTCGCATTGTCAATAATTACCGGAATACTCTTTGGGCTCATCCCTGCGCTCGATGCCGCACGTCCCAACGTGCATGACTCACTGAAAGAAAGCGGGCGCGGTACCAGCGGTGGTCGCGCAGGCGAACGGTTGCGACATGGTTTGGTCGTTGCACAAGTCGGCCTGGCCGTAATGCTATTGATTGGCGCCGGATTGCTGGTTCGTAGTTTCAATGAAATCAGCCGCGTGAAATCTGGTTTCGATACAGATCACATTCTCACGGCGCAATTGCGCGCAGGTGGTGTCCGCTACGATTCGTCATCGGCAGTAAACGAATTTTATGACGCCGTGCTGAGCGAAATGTCGGCGGTGCCCGGCGTGACTGCAGTTGGTGCATCCGCCTATCTGCCAACTCGTGGACACGTAACCAGTGGCGTGCGAATTGTCGGCGAGCCAACAGACGAGAAAAATCTTCCCGACATTGGATACGTGTCAATTCGGGGTGACTATTTCAAGGTCATGCACATTCCGCTGCTCGCGGGACGCACGTACAACGCAACCGATCTTCCTGATGGACCAAAAACGGCAATCATCAATGAAACCGCTGCCCACAAATTCTTTCCACGCGGCGATGCCATCGGTCGAGCAATTTGCATTGGTCCTGATCCAAATGGTAAACCGTATACCATTGTTGGAATTGCAGGGGACATTCGCGATGAACGACCGTGGGAGCAACCAAAGCCCGCGCTCTACGCGAATCACGTGCAGGAATCGTGGGATCGCACGATGTCGATTCTCGTTCGCACCTCCGGTGACCCACAATCGGTTGCCGGCGCACTGCGGCGCATCGTAAAGTCCAACGATCCGCAACTGGCCGTTCGCAATGTGCGATTGCTTGAAGACATTGTCGGCTC
>JBDUAX010000248.1:0-6878 GCA_040004455.1 Gemmatimonadaceae bacterium | reverse complement strand
CGCCCTTGGGCATGATGCCGAGCATTGCGATCTTGCCGCCGTGGTACATGCAGTCGAGCATGTCCGCAAAACCGCGGGGATTGCCGCTCATTTCCAGGCCGACGTCGAAGCCTTCCATGTGCAAGTCGGCCATCACGTCCTTGAGCGATTGGTTGGCGACATTCACGACCCGAGTGGCACCCATGTCGGCGGCCAGTTTCAACCGGTAGTCATTGATGTCAGTGACCACGACGTTGCGTGCGCTGGCAGGAATTCTGCAACCGACCTCCGGGAGTATTCGCATTTGCGGCCTGGATTTGGCGAAAGAATCGGTCGCGGCCAAATCACAACTCGCATTTATTCCTGATGAGCCGCAGTTGTTCGACTATCTCACGGTTACTGAACATCTGCAATTCATAACGCGCCTGTATGGCGTAACTGATGCGGGGCCGCGCATTCCGCCGTTGCTCGAAGAACTCGAGTTGACTGCGAAAAAGGACTCGCTGCCAACCGAGCTATCACGCGGCATGAAACAGAAGCTTGCAATTGCTTGCGGGTTGCTGCACATGCCAAAGGTCCTGCTGTTGGATGAACCGCTGACCGGTCTCGATCCGGTTGGCATTCGCCGCATGAAAGAAACCATCACCATGCGCGCGCACGAAGGCACGGCGATTGTTCTCAGTTCACACCTGCTGCATCTCGTTGAAGAGTTGTGCACACGCCTGCTGATTATTCGTCGCGGACAGGCCGTCGCGTTTGGAACGATAGCAGATATTTTCGCGGCGCATCCACACCTGCAGGGGCAATCGCTGGAGGAATTGTTTCTCGCGCTCACTGGTGGCGCGGAAGAACAACCAGCGTGAGCGGTCCGGCGGCGGCACTTCGATATTTATGGATTCGAACAATTGTGAATCGTCTTCGTTCGCAAATCAAGCGTTTGCGCAGCGTTCGCAATTCGGTCGCAGTGCTGCTCACGTTTGGGTACTTCTATTTTGTATTCTGGCATAACACCGGCGGCAAGAACGGAACGAGCGGTCCGTTTGGAGCGCTGGTTGGTAACGAATTCGTGGTGCCTGTGGCCGCGGCATTCCTCTTGTTCACCTCGGCCCGCTGGTGGTTGTTTGGCAAAGATCGTTCAGCGCTTGCGTTCACGCCGGCGGAAGTGCAGTTCCTCTTTCCCGCGCCGATTTCGCGTCGTGGGCTTGTTCACGCAAAATTGGTGCGCGGGCAACTTGCAATTCTCATCAACACGCTCATTTGGAGCGTGTTCCTGCGCGGCAATGGGGCAACTGCTGGCGGGTGGCGCCGGGGAGTAGCGGTGTGGTTGTTGTTCTCCACACTTTCGCTGCACAAGTTGGGAGCCACAATTGTTCGAATAAACGCGCTTGAACATCAACGCGCCGGTCAACGTCGCAGCATTCTGCCGACGATTGTTTTTGCAGCAGTTTTCGCAGGTGTGGCGTGGGGGTTGATCAGTCAATTCGGCGCAATTCAGGCGGCCACCACTCAGGGCATCAAGTCTACGATGCACGCGATTGTCGTCGCGTTGTCGCAGAAAATTCCGTCAATTGCACTGTGGCCGATTCGTTCAATCGTTGAACCGGTGTTTACAACCTCAGCCGCAACGTGGTTGCGATTGCTGCCTGCGTCGTTGCTGGTATTTGGGTTGCACTATATCTGGGTGTTGCGACTTGATGCGTCGTTTGAAGAGGCTGCACTCGAAGCAACGCAAGTGCGCGCGGAGCGCATTCGCAGTGCACGCAGCTCGCAAGGACTTCGCAAGCGCGACACGAAAGGCAAGATTGCCTGGATTCCGAAACTGACGCTTTTGGGGCGTCCGGAAGTCGCAATTACATGGAAAAACGTCGCCGCGGCGTTGCGCGGCAGCGCCTGGCGCGCACAAACGATCATTTTTTTTGTAGCGCTGGCGGCCACTGCCGTTGCAACAAAATTCATGGGACATGATTCCTCAGAGTTCTTCCTGATCATGTGCGGAACATGGGGGGCGATTCTGATTTTCATGGGCCCGTTTTCCATGCGCTACGACTTGCGGCTCGATTTGCCGCGACTCGCGATACTCAAGACGTATCCGCTGTCTGGTTCGAAATTGGTGACGGCTGAAATTGCCGGTGTCACAATCCTGCATTCCATATCCATTTGGACAATCATGATCGTGCCGATCACAATGTTTGTGATTCAGCCATCAATGTTTGGTGATGTAAAACAAATGTCAGTTATTTTGCTCACCATCGCTGTCGCAATTCCGGCACTCAATTTGTTGATGTTCACGGTGCAAAATGGCGCCGCTCTTCTCTTCCCTTCATGGGTTCGACTCGGCACTGAAACGCGCGGTTTTGAAACGATGGGACAGAGTTTGCTGACGATGGGTGCGACGTCGCTCGTCGCGGCGGTGGCGCTTGTTTTTCCAGTCGGATTGGGGCTGTTGGTGGCATGGCTTGGTAACGCGTATCTCGGGCCCTGGTCGCTATTCGCTGGCACCGTGCTGGCGTCGGCGCTTGTGTGCGCCGAAATGTGGCCTGTCATAGTGTGGTTGGGGCAGGTTTTTGAGCGCACCGATGTCAACGACGTTGTCACAGCGCAATAAATATTTGCGAACGGTGTTCCAATAATCGCCCGCTTTGCTATTCTCCATTTATGCTCCCTGACGACCTGAATTCGAACAACGACGACGCACCTGGCGAGAATCCCGACGAAGCTCGTCCGGCAGTTTTTGTGACAACGCGTGAACCGGTAGCGTTGGTGGTAAGCCGTCTCGACGATCCTCGCGCGCCCGAGTCATGCGCCCTCGCGGCGTACATCGATAATCGACTCATTGCGCGCAGTGCAATGCCAGCGGAAGCGATTGAGCGCCTGCTCGAATTGCGTCTGTTTGAGTCCCCCGTATCACTCGGGCTTTTTGCATACGAAGAAGCACCTGGGTTACAGTGCCGGCTTTTTGCACTGGTGCCGCGAAATGCAATAGAGGCCCAGGCACACGAAGATGAGCCATGGAAAGAGAGTGTGCCGAGTTATGAAGCAGCGCGTGATGCGGCAATTGAAGAGGGCGATGATGACGACAATGACGACGATGATGACGAAGCTGCACCGTTCGAAACCATCCTGTTAGGAAATATTGTCCGCTTTGCGCGCGACAGAAAGCATCCAACTGATCTCGCGGCAGAAGCCGTCGACATATTGCAACGTGTCATTAACGGCGCACCACTCGAAGACGCCGATCGTAAAGCCATTGACGACCTTCTGGGATCGCTGTAGGCTGAAGTAGCTTCGCTACCAGCCACTGCTGGCAAACAGATGTGCAGTTGCCGGCAAAATCAGCACGATTCTACTCAGACAAGGCGTATGTTTTTTCGAAAACGTTTGTTCGTTGCTGCAACACTGTTGATCACGCGCACGACCTTTGCGCAAGGTGACAGCAATTCGCTCCCGCCTACCTTCGACGATTGGATTGCGCAGAGTCGCATTGTTGTAGCGGGTGACAATGCAAACGCAGCACTTTATCAGACACCAAAGGGAATTGGTTACGACGGTGTTGGTGCGTTGCTCATTGAACGCCCCGATGGATTGTTCATTTGCTCGGGGTCATTGTTGGCGGGCGGACTAAACGTGTTGACCGCTGCACATTGTTTGACCGACTCAAAAGGAAAAGTCATTGCGACGAAAGTGACGTCGGTTTTTTTTCCACCCGGACAACCAAATTCTGCGCAGGAAATCATTGCTGGCAGCGCGTTCTACGTAAATCCGCAGTACACTGGTCAATTGGTTGATGCGCACGATGTCGCCGTTGTCTCGCTCGCGTCGTCGCCATCGCAGGGAATTCTGAATTCGGCGTACAACTTGTTCCTCGGCAATCCATTCGGACTGGTCGGTACGATTGTCGGATCGGGAAATACCGGGACCGGTGCCGCGGGTGAAGTGTTGTTGTCGAATGGCTTCAACCTGGGCAACCGTCACGTTGCAACCAATCGCGTTGATTTCTCCTGGAGCGACGCCTTGTTCGGCGGCGACGGGAATCTGTTTTTCGGTCCGGCCGATGTTTATGGCTTGGTGGCAGATTTCGATAGCGGATTAGCCGCGAACGATGCCACCTGTATTCTCATGGCGTTGTATGGGGCTGGTACGTCCCGCTGCGGTCTGGGACAGGGTGCACTCGAAGGCATTCTTGGTGGTGGTGATTCGGGTGGGCCGTTATTCATCAACGGACAAATTGCGGGAGTCGCCTCGTATGGCGTGACGTTCCGCAACGGCATTACCGGGGATATCGACAACGCACTCGATGGTACCTTTGGCGAATTTTCCGGATGGACTTCGACCGACTACAACCAGGTGTGGCTGTCCCAATTCACGACGGCCACACCCGAACCTGGCTCGTTCGCGCTCGTGGGCGTCGGCCTGTTTGGCGTTATCGGATTCGCATCAAATCGTCGGAAGCGCGCCTGATCCGTTACCGTTTGCTGGTTACAATGGGGTCGGATACCATCTGGTGTTCGACCCCTATTGCTGCCCGCGAGTTGGTGTGCGTTTGTTAGGAAGCGTGCCGCCGACGCATCCGCCCAGTCGCGAGCACCAACGCAGTTTCGGGCGTCCTACCGCAGTTGACAGTCAGGTGAACATGCCGACACGTCTCAGGAGCAGTTTACGAGTTCTGCTCGCATCGCGCGCATTCGCAGCGCGATTAAATGCGATTTCCTCAAGCACCCTCGCGTTGAGCTTTGTAATTGCGAGCAGTTCACTGCTGCGCGCACAAGCAGTGGCGACCGCGCCAACACCAAGCGCCGCGCAAACTATTCCGGAGCGATTGGCCGACAGCACGTATTGGCGCCTCATCACGGAGTTCTCCGAACCGAACGGATACTTCCAATCCGAAAATTTCGTTTCAAATGAAACGAACTGGCAAACGGTCATTCCGATAATGCTCACGACCATCAAGCCAGGTGGCGTTTATCTCGGTGTCGGTCCAGAGCAGAATTTTACGTATCTCATTGCGTTCAAGCCGAAAATTGCTTTCATCGTCGACATTCGTCGGCAGAATTTATTGCAACATATGTGGTACAAGGGCGTGAGTGAGGTGTCGAACGATCGCGCCGACTTTATTTCGCGTTTGTTCGCACGCCCGCGTCCCGCAGGACTCGATTCGAATTCCACGGCCGACGCACTACTCACCGCCTTTGAGAATGCGCAACCCGACAGCGCGCTGTTCAAAAAGACGTACGATGTTGTCAAGGAGCAATTGCTCGTCAAGCACGGTTTTAAATTGAGCGTCGATGATATGGCGCTTCTCTATCATGTCGACAGTGCATTTTACTTCGCGGGCCCGCAGCTTAATTACAGCTTTGGGCAGCGCGGCGGTTTCGGTGGCGGCGGATACGGCGGCCGCAACAGCATGCCGACGTTTGCGGACCTCATGCGCAATGACGATGGTACAGGACTCAATCGCAGCTTCATTGGCAGTGAAGCGAATTATCGCGTGCTGAGAGATCTGGAAACGCGCAACCTGATTGTGCCGATCGTCGGAAATTTTGCTGGCGACAAAGCGCTGGCTTCCATTGCGAAATATCTGAAGGAACGGAACGCCACGGTGAGTGCGTACTATCTGTCGAACGTGGAACAGTACCTGTTCCGCCAGGGAGACGAATGGAGTCGCTTCCTTACGAACGTGAGCAACCTGCCACTCGACGCGAACAGTGCATTCATTCGCTCGGCAACCAACCGTGGCGGTTACAACATGCCAGGTGGCGGTTACGGGGGAGGACGTGGTGGATTGATGGCACAGTTGATTGCGTCAATGCAGGAAACGGTCGCGGCATTCAAGGCCGGAAAGATTTCCGAGTACACCGACGTGCTGAACTTGTCGCACCCGCCAAAGTAAGTGGCGCAAGAGCTCCTAAACCGCCGTTAGTGGCGACGCCGGTTGACTGTGTTCACGTGCGGCGGTCGTGATACCGCACGTGGGGCAATATTGAAAAAATGCATTCTTCTTGGTGTTGCACGCGCTGCAATTGTCGAACAGGCCCAAGCCGCAATGCACGCAGAAGTTTGACGGCGATTGCAGTCCGCCTGCAATTGCGCGCTCGCATCCCGGGCAAACACCCGCGTTCATTTTGCGAATCGCTTCTTCGTAGCCCAGTGTGCGACGACGTTCCGATTCGCTCTGTTTTTCCACGACGGCGCGCTTCGCTACGTATTTCTTCATCGCGCGAATGACGTAGAGGCCGGCAATAATCGTTAGGACGACTCCCACCCCATCACGTACGTAGCCACCGTAACTCGGCAAATAGGGAACGAGTTCAACAAAGAATGCGAAGAGCGCGAAAAGTACGAAGCCCCGATACAACGGCCAGTATTCACTCTTGCGTTGCCTGGCAACCATCCAGCCGGCGATGACGAGCAACGGCAACGTCATCAGCAATCGAATTAGAAATACTGACCATTGTTTGCGATGCAACTCTTCCTGATACGCCGGAAACGCCTCCTCTCTCAGCTTTGAATCAGCGCCCGATAGCGAATCGCGAGCCTGTGAAGTGAGCAAAATCTGCGAATCGAGCTGCTCAATGTCCGATTGCGCCATTCGTTCGCTCGCCTTGAGCAAATCAAGACCGTTCTGACGTTTAATGACTTCCGGATCTTGCGCGCGATCGGTAGTGGCGGTGCGTGTCTGAATCCACGCATCGAATGTTTCTTTTGCAGAATTGTATTTGTTGCGGGCGCTGTCCAATCCCATTTGCGCGCGTTCGCGCTGCGCCGTTCTTTGAGTTCGCTCGAGTTCATTCCGGCTTTGCGCTGCGCGAACATTCCTGAGCGCTTGAGGAGGAATAAACGATTCCTGCAATACAGTTTGCTCAACACCAGGAAGCCTGCCAATGACTTCACTGCCCAGCCCG
>JBDUAX010000247.1:0-6900 GCA_040004455.1 Gemmatimonadaceae bacterium | reverse complement strand
ACCCCCGCGCACTATGCGTGGTTGTCAGAGTAGAAGCTTACTGGATCTCAACCGTGAAGTCAATCCGGCTAAGGTCCAGCCCGCTTTTATCCCTCAGCCGCTTCCGCCGCGGCAGGTTCAACTGCCGGCACTCCCGCCGCGCCTTCGGCAGGAGTCGGCTTCGTACGGCGAGCCCAATGCTGGCGCTGAGCCGGCGGCTCGGCACGACGAACCAGCAAATGGTCGTAGTACGCCATCACACGCTCGCGAACACTGGACTCCGTATCGGTATCGGTTGCTTCGAAAGGCGCGTAACGCTGGCCATCCTCCGAAACATCAAACCACCACCAGGCCTGCGTCCGTGAACCGCGCGGCTCCTCTAAGCGACACTGGTACGTGCGACCACCGTTTTCGAACGTAAACGCTTTCAACATGCCATCTCCCACGAGGTATTCGTAAACCTAGCGGAATGGAGGGTGGAGATGCAGCGCCCAACCACGATCTACTCTGATTGTAGTGCCATCATCGGCTCGATTCGCGTTGCCCTCAGTGCCGGAATGAAGGCCGCTGCGAGCCCGACCAGAGCAATTACCGCAGCAGCGGTGCCAAACACAAACGGATCGTGTGTGCTGACACCGAACACCAGCGACGTCATCACCCGTGACAACACGAGCGCACCAACGATGCCAATGACGACCCCGAAAGCAATCAATTGTGCGCCGCTTTGTAACACGAGTCGTAGCAATTGTGCACGATCAGCGCCAAGTGCTGTTCGTACCGCCAACTCTCTGGTTCGTTGTGCTACTTGAAACGCCAGGACGCTGTACACACCTATTGCTGCAAGCGCGAGTGCCAACACGCCAAACAACAACAGCAATGACATGATGAACCGACGTTCGGCGGTCGCGCTATCAAATTTTTGAGCAAGTGATCCAACGTCGGCGGCAAGTAGCGGGTCGAGTTCCTTAAGCTGCTGGCGCACGAATGGCGCGAGATCCAAATCGGCGTTTTTGGCGCGAACAACCAGCGTCAACGCCGACATGCGAAATGGCAGCTGTTGATACGCAACGTACAGCTCAGGCTCCGTTTCCCCCTCGGGGCCACTGTGCCGCACATCGCCCACTTCACCCACAACAGTAATCCAATCGGCAGGCTTGCCACTAAACGCTTCCATGCTTCCCGCACTCAAGCGTTTACCAATAGGACTCTCTCCTGGCCAGAAGGCTTTCGCCATTGCCTGATTCACAACTCCCACGCGCGGCTGTGACAGGTTGTCATCGTTCGTGAATGCGCGTCCCTGTAACACTGGAATACGCAGTGCATTGAAATAGCCGTCGCTGACAACGCGATAACCGCCGCCCATTCGCTCGTTACGTCCTTCAACCATGATAAACGAACGCGGATCGATGCCAAGCGGAATCCAATTGGCGAGTCCGGCGTCGGCAACCTGCGGAGACGCGCGCAGCTGTCTCAACAACGTTTGCCAGAACACTCCCATTGGTGCCGCCCGGCCTCCGTACTTCGCACCACTCAGTGCTATTTCGGCGGTGAGTATGCCACGCGTTTCATATCCCAACGGCTGTGCGAGCAGTGTGCGAAAACTCTGAATGAGCAGTCCCGCGCCGGCAACGAGCACCACGGCACTTGCAATTTCCATGATGACAAGTGCCCGCCCCGTGCGCGCGCCTCCGCCAACTGCACCGCGACTTACCGCAGTCATTGTTGCAACCAGCGACGCGCGTCCAGCTTGCAGAGAAGGCAACAAACCAGTCAGCAAGCCAACGAGAATTGTGGTGACCAACGTGAAAAGCAAGACTCCACCATCAATCGAAATTTCACCGGCGCGCGGAAGTTCCTCGGAAGCCCATGCAACGAGCATCCGCGTTAGGGCAAAGGCGAGCGCCGTACCAATAATGCCGCCGAGTATTGCAACGAACATGTGTTCAACAAGCAATTGGCGAATGAGTCGTCCGCGCCCAGCGCCGATCGCCGCGCGTACTGCCATTTCACGCGCGCGCGAAGTGCCGCGCGCCACGTTAATGCTGGCGAGATTCGCGCAGGCAATGAGCAACACGAACAACACGGCGCCCATTAACAACACGAGATACCTCGACGTCTTTCCAACCAATACCTCGCGAAGCGGCAGCACACTTACTCCGTATGAGTAGAGCGCTGCTTTTTCCGTTGCGTGAATTCCGAGCGCAATGCGCGTGAGGTCGGCAGTGGCTTGTTCAATCGTCACGCCCGGTGCAAGACGACCAACGCCGAACCAATTGATATTGTTACGCATGGCGCCGCCCACCTGATGATGCGAATACACCGTCCACAATTCGGCGTCCGCTGGTAATTCCTGACCACGGGCCAATACGCCAACAATCTGAAATTTCACGCCATAGAAGCGAAGCGTGAGTGGTAACTCGTGCGAGCCGAGTTGGCGGCGCCATAGCCCTTCGCTTATTACGGCAACGTTTGCGGTAGTCGTCGCATCTTCCGCCTCCAACCCACGACCGCGAAGCATTGTCATTCCAACAACGTCGAAAAAGCCAGGGGTAACCTGCACCGTCGAGGCGCGCACTGCGCCTTCGTCACCCATGATTGGCGCGCGAGAGGATATTCCGTAGAGCGCCATATCACTGAATGTCTTGTTCGAATTCTTCCAGTCATACCAATTGTCGGCGGAAACAACTACCACTGAATTGCGCGCGGAATCCACCGACTGAAGCGCCACCAATCGCCCCGGATCGCGAAACGGCAGCGGTCGAAGCATCACACCATCAATCACCGCGAAAAACGATGTAGCAAGCGCGATGCCCAGTGCAAGTGATGTGACGGCAAAGAGCGATGCGGATGGAGCGCGCCGCAATTGGCGAACGGCAAAAAATGCGTCGTAAACAATGGAGTCGAAAAGTTCATTAAGGCGCACGCGTTTAGCCCGTCGCTGTGCACGAAGTGTGAGAACCCCTCTGGTTTGATTCATATCGCCAAAGCGGCGCGCTGCTTCGGTACGCGCATCCGCATCCGAAAGTCCATTTGAGCGAAATTGCGAAACGCGCAGTTCTACGTGCGTGTCGAGCTCCTCATCGACGTCGCGAGCAATTTCGCGCGGCGTGCGTGACACCAGTCGAAACAGTCGGCGAAACCCATCGAATGAAGACATTGAAAGTGGTCCTTCAAGCAGTTCGTGGTGTGGTCGCCAAAATGCGTCCGACGACCTTTGCGTAGCGCTTCCAAACGTCGGCATCGGCGCGCAAGCGCCCGCGCCCCGCGGTCGTGAGCCGGTAGTAACGCGCTTTTCGATTGTTCTCCGTGAGCCCCCACTCTGCGGTCACGAACTCACGCTCTTCAAGGCGGTGCAACGCCTGGTACAACGCGCTGTCTTCAATTTCCATCTCGCCGTCGGCGCGCTCTTCAAGCCAACGCGCAATCGCGAAGCCGTGCCTGGCGCCCCAGCTCAACGTTTTGAGAATGAGCAGGTCGAGCGTGCCTTTCAGCAGCGGCAGGCTGTTCGAATCCATGACGTCTCCATAAGCATGTTCCCCGTGTGTGCTTAGGGTAACGTGCGATCGGTGCCATTCACTGTCAACAACCGATTGGCTGGCGAATTCGCGAAAAGTAATTTCGGTTGGGACCAGTTGCGCCAAAGCCGTTACGTGTCCCTCGAACACCGCAAAATCACGTCCAGAGCGGGTATGAAATCAGAGTCCACCGATCAAATTTTCCTTCTTAAACCATTTTCCAGGTTGCGGCGTCAAACTCCCGGGTCGTGTTTTCATTTTTTTGATTCTGTCGATGAGGCCAGACATGAGCGTTCAATCACCAGCCGCAATTCGGACGAAATCTGCAACGTCGCACTGGTGGTTCGACCTTCGTCGTGATCTCCCGCTGGCGTTTCGTGGGCTGCGACGAACGCCCGGGTTCTCATTGCTGTGCATTTTGACGATTGCAGTTGGCATTGGTGCGAACGCCGCAATTTTTTCCGTCATCAATGCAGTGTTGATCAAGCCGTTGCCATACGGGGAGCCCGATCGCCTGGTGAGGATCTGGGAATCGTTGAAAGACCAGCGCGATTGGAAGGGCTCGGTGTCAGTGCCGAATCTGGAAGACTGGCGAGCGCAGAGTCATTCAATTGAAAACTTCGTTGCGTACAACTATGCAGAACGGATACTCGACGGAGGAAATGAACCAGAACGCATTCTGGGTCTCGAGGCATCCGCCAATATTTTCAACACCTTGCATGCTGCGCCGCTACGCGGGCGAGTTTTCGCGGCGAATGAAGACCAACCGGGAAGCAATCGAGTCGTAGTACTCAGCGAGCGTTTCTGGCGCCGGCGATTTGGTGGCGACACAACCATCGTGGGACGTTCGATAATTCTGAGTGGCTTGTCGCATACTGTTATTGGAATCATGCCCGAGTCATTTGCATTTCCATCCAACTACAGTAACAACGATGTCTGGTTGCCGTACACGCCGCGCGAATTAGAAAAGACCACGCGCGGAAGTCATTCGTTGAGTGTCATTGCGCGCATAAAACCCGGCTTTTCGCTCACAAACGCAACCGAGGATCTGAAAAATGTCGCGGCTATTATTGAAAAGCAATTTCCTGCCAGTCAAGCGAATCGTACAGTAGCTGTTTCGCCACTGCAGGAATCGATGGTCGGATCGATCAAGCCGGCACTCTTCGTATTGCTCGGCTCAGTGGCGCTGGTCCTGCTTATCGCGTGCGCAAACGTCGCGAATTTGCTGCTGGCCCGCGCCGAAAGTCGCCGCCGGGATGTCGCTGTGCGATTGGCGTTAGGTGCGAGCCGGAGTCAACTCATTCGTCAGTATTTGACTGAAAGCGTCATACTTGCGCTCTCCGGCGCAATTGTGGGTGCGTTTGGTGCGTGGGTGAGTCTCAAACCGCTCACTGTACTGAGTCAGAATGCATTACCGCTTGGCAAACCAATCACGCTCGATATGCCGGTGTTGCTGTTTCTGCTCACTGTTTCGATCGTGTGCGGGATTGTGTTCGGCCTCGCACCGGCGTTGCAGACGTCGTCGACTGAATTGCGTAACGACTTAACGGGTTCGGGGGGAAAAACCACGTCAACTAAGGCGCAACAGCGCGTGCGCGGAGCCCTGGTGGTGGCGCAAATCGCGCTGTCTTTAATTCTCCTGATCAACGCCGGTTTGATGATGCGCGCGTTCGTGACTCTTCGCGAAACAGACAGCGGTATTGCGGTGGATCGGTTGATAAGCATTCGTCTGTCAATTCCGAAGCAGCTTGCGGATTCGGTACTGGCGCAACAAGTCTATCACCCGGTGCTTGATGAAGTTCGCGGCACCGCTGGTGTAAGAAACGCCGGAATGATCAGCATGTTGCCAATCGACAATTGGGGAACGAACGGAAGTTTCTGGGTAGATGGAAAGCCCAAACCGGATCCGGGAAAACAACCAATTACCGAACTGCGACAACTTTCTCCGGGGTACTTCGCGACAATGGGAATCAAGATCAAAGACGGTCGCGATTTTCTTGAAAGCGATAATGGTGGTGGGGTGCACCTGGTGATGATAAATCAAGCAATGGCGCGCGAGCACTTCCCGGGGGTAAGTCCCATTGGCAAAGCGCTTCGCTTTGGCGATGACGACGATTCTCGTTACACAATTATCGGAGTTGTTGGCGACGTCCGAAGCGGAGGGCTCGAGCGAAAGGCAACGCCTGAAACGTATTTTCCGTACACCACTGCCGGAATGGGATTCGGAAATTTGATTCTGGTGGTGCGTACGACAGCGCCCTTGGATGGCATGATCACTTCACTGAGAAAGGCGGTGCACAAAGCGGCACCGAATGTTCCCGTTTACGCGGTACGATCGATGGATGAAATCGTTGGGCGCTCGCTCGGTGCGCGTAAGCTGAACCTGACCCTGCTCAGTATATTCGCAAGCATTGCGCTTATTCTCGCGGCATCGGGATTGTACGGGGTGATTTCCTATCTGGTCGCGCAGCGCACGCGAGAAATCGGAATAAGAATGGCATTGGGTGCCGATCGCGCGCGAGTGGTGCGAATGGTTGTCATGCAGGGAATTCGACTCGCATCGGTTGGCATTGCAGTTGGCTTGATTGGTTCTTTGGCGCTTACACGAGTCCTCTCAAGCATGCTATACGGAGTCGGCAGTCGCGATCCTGGCACGTTTGCCGGAGTTCCGCTCATTCTCGCGACCGTTGCGTTCCTTGCAACGCTCGTGCCGGCATGGCGTGCGTCGCAGGTCGATCCAATGCACGCCATTCGCTCAGAGTAAAGCTCGGCGATGGTCAGGTAGTTCCGGCGCGACTCGACAGCACCGTACGTACGTCATCCAACGAGACGCCAACGGCTCGCAGGGCAACAAGCGTGTGATAAAACAGGTCCGCGCCCTCTTCACTTGCGCGATGTGCGTCGTTGTCCGCGCAGGCCGTCACGAGTTCGACCGATTCTTCGCCGAGTTTTTTGAGGCGAAGGTTGCGGTCGCTAAGCAGACGTTGAGTATAGCTGGGCTTTTCAGTTGGAGATGTTTCGCTTCTGGCGCGCGCGTCGATTGTTGCTGCGAGCTTTCCCAGTTCGTCGGCGCCAAGTGCGGCATCGCCAAAGCAAGACGTTTGCCCAGTATGACACGCAGGGCCTGCCGGAAATACACGTGCCAGAATTGCGTCGCCGTCGCAATCGGCTGTAAGAGATTCGACTCGTTGCACATTGCCGCTGGTTGCTCCCTTGTGCCAGAGTCCGCGTGAGCGAGACGTGTAGTGCATTTCGCCCGTGGCGATTGTGCGCTCGAGCGCATCACGATTGGCGTGCGCCACCATTAGGACCACACCCGTGATCGCGTCCTGGGTTACGACTGTTACAAGTCCGTTCGATTTTGTGAAATCGAGCAAATCAAGATTGAGCGAAACGTTCATAGCGA
>JBDUAX010000648.1:0-2080 GCA_040004455.1 Gemmatimonadaceae bacterium | reverse complement strand
TTCTTCGATTTCTTCGATGCGCGACCAGTAATGGGCCGCGTGTTTGTGAGTTCGGAAGACGTTACGCCACGTGGTGCAGATGTCGCCGTGCTTTCTTATGAGTATTGGCAATCGGAATTCGGCAAACGCAATGTGATTGGCGAACACATACGAGTTGGAAATGTGAACGCCGCAATTATTGGTGTGTTGCCCAGGGGCTTTCGTGGAGTCGGCGATGCCGATCCACCGGTTCTGTACATCCCGATCACGACGTATGCCGCGAGCACCGGTACCGACGACTCGAAAACGTACTACTCGAAGAATTCGTGGGGCTGGATCAACATACTCGCGCGAAGAAAGGCAAGCGTCTCACTCGCACAAGCGCAGGCCGACGCGAGTTTGGCATTCACGCGCAGTTGGAAGGAAGCTCGCGTCGAAGATTCCGGATTTCCGTCGGTCGAAGTGGCGAAACCGGTCGCGATTTTGGGGTCCCCACGGCCAGGTGCCGGCCCCAATCCCGGGTTGCAGGCGCGAGTTGCGATATGGATTCTGATTGTCGCCATTGTGGTGCTGCTGATCGCCATTGCAAACGTTGCGAACTTGTTCCTTTCGCGCGCTTTGCAGCGAAAACGCGAGACGGCGGTGCGACTGGCGTTGGGAGTGAGCCGATCGCGACTCGTTCTTCAGTCGATGACGGAGAGTCTGTTACTCGCTCTCGCTGGTGGATGTGCGGCCTTGTTGGTCGCGCAGTGGGCGGGCGCCGGCATCCGTCAAATGTTGATCGCGCGAAACGCGAATGCAGAAGTATTCACCGATTGGCGAACGCTCAGTGCGACCGTCGTGCTCGCGATAGCTGCCGGAGTCGCCGTCGGCGCCATCCCCGCACTATTTCTCGGTCGCGGAAATCTTGCTCAAACGCTTCGCGGCGGTGCGCGTGGAGGTAATGCAGAAGGCGCGCGAGTTCGCGGCGCGTTGCTGGTCATGCAGGCGACATTCTCAGTCGTGCTATTAGTTGCTGCAGCGCTATTTGTGAAAAGCCTTAATGCGGTCAGGTCGCTACCGATGGGATACACCACAGAACACGTTTTGGAAGTCAGCCGTGTGATACGCGGCACAATTTTCAATGACAGCGCGCAAATTGGTATGCGCCGCATGCTGCTGGAAACGGCGCAATCGTTGCCGGGAGTGGAATCGGCGGCGTGGGTGAGCAGCATGCCGTTCACAAGCACCTCGTCCGCCGACTTGTTCGTGACGGGAATTGATTCTGTAAGCCGGCTTGGAAATTTCACCTATCAAGCGACCACGCCAGACTATTTCCGCACCATGGGCACGCGCATTTTGCGTGGACGCGGGTTAGCCAACGAAGATCAGTATGGTGCCCCAAATATCGCGGTGGTCAGTGAAAGCATGGCAAAGGCTTTGTGGCCTGGAAAAGATGCCGTCGGTCAATGCCTGCGCGTTCGCGCCGATACGATGCCGTGTACAACCGTTGTTGGTGTTGCTGAGGACATGGTGCAGCGCGACATCGTTGGTGGAACGCGTTTTCACTACTATCTCTCCGCCGATCAATTCAAGCGCACCTGGGGCTTTGGCATGGTGCTCAAGTTGCGTGGCGATCCGGAAAAGGAAAAAGAAAATATTCGCAAGGCGCTGCAACATGTCATGCCTGGGTCGTCGTATATCACGGTCGAAACGCTGCGAAGTGTGGTGGAAGGTGAGCAGAGCGCGTGGCGCATGGGAGCGACAATGTTTCTTGCGTTTGGCGCTCTCGCGCTGATCGTCGCGGCAATTGGTTTGTACGGAGTGATTGGCTACAACGTCACGCAACGCATGCACGAACTGGGTGTGCGTGTCGCACTCGGCGCGCAATCATCAAACATTCTACGCCTCGTTGTTGGGCAGAGCGTGCGCTTCGCATTGGCCGGAGTTGTGCTCGGTGTGCTTATCTCATGCGGAATTGCGCAGCGCATTCAACCGCTGCTCTTTCAGCAGTCGGCCCGTGACCCATTTGTATTCATCGGTGTGTCGATCGTGATGATTGTTGTCGCGTTTGGTGCAAGTGCGCTGCCGGCGCTGCGCGCTTCGAAGGCCGACCCCAATG